>JAUXPP010000111.1 GCA_030683705.1 Polaromonas sp.
GACGTTTACCTCGGCGACATCTGGCCGACCAGCGACGAGATATACAAGCTGATGAAGTTCGCGATGAACGGCAAGGCCTTCCGCGAGAACTACGCCAAGGTCAAGAGTGAACCCGGCAAGCTGTGGGAAAACATCAAGGGCGTGCAGGGCACCAGCTACACCTGGCCCACCAGCACCTACATTGCCGAGCCGCCGTTTTTTGAGGGATTTGCCATGGACCCCGTGGCGGGTGGCCAGAAAGAAGCGGTGTCGGTGAAAGGCGCGCGCATGATGGCGCTGTTCGGCGACTCCATCACCACCGACCACATCTCGCCCGCCGGCTCGATCAAGGGCAGCTCGCCGGCCGGCCAGTGGCTGCTGGCGCACGGTGTGCAGAAGGCCGACTTCAACAGCTACGGCGCGCGCCGCGGCAACCACGAGGTCATGATGCGCGGCACTTTTGCCAACGTGCGCATCAAGAACCTGATGATCCCGGCCGGGCCGGACGGCTCGCGCGAGGAGGGCGGCGTCACGCTGTTCCAGCCGGGCGGCGACAAGATGTTTATCTACGACGCGGCCATGAAGTACATGGAACAGGGCCAGCCGACGGTGATTTTTGCCGGTGAGGAATACGGCACCGGCTCCTCGCGCGACTGGGCCGCCAAGGGCACGCAGCTGCTGGGCATCAAGGCGGTGGTCGCGCGCAGCTTCGAGCGTATTCACCGCAGCAACCTGGTCGGCATGGGCGTGTTGCCGCTGCAGTTCAAGCCGGGCGACTCCTGGCAGAGCCTGCGCCTGACCGGCGACGAGGTGATCGATGTGTTGCCCGACCCGGACCTGAAACCGCAAAGCGAAGCGACGCTCACCGTGACACGCGCCGACGGCACCCGGCAAAAGCTGCAGGTGATCCTGCGCATAGATACACCGATCGAGGTCGACTACTACCGGCACGGCGGCATTCTTCCTTTTGTGCTCAGGCAACTGCTGGCGTGATGCTTCGGCAGGCCCTGATTGCCGGCGGCGGCATAGGCGGACTGGCGGCGGCGCTGGCGGTGTCACGTGCCGGCTGGGACGTGCGCCTGTACGAACGAGCCCCGGTGTTCAGCGAGGTGGGT
>JAUXPP010000116.1 GCA_030683705.1 Polaromonas sp.
TTGGGATTGGCGTACACCGCTTCCTGCAGCACCAGGTCGTATTTTTCAGTCTCGGCAACCGTTTTGACCACCTTGTTGGCACGCTCGATGACCTGTTGCAGTTCTTCGTTCTTGCGTGCATTGAGGTCTTCCTGGAACTCGCGGCGCTTGCGCTGGAAGTCCCGATCCTGCTCGACCAGCTGCTTCTGACGCGTCGCACGCTGGCTCTCGGAGAGGGTCGGCGCTTCGCGCTCGAACTTGTCCGCCGCTGTTTTCAGCTGGGTGCCCAGATCGCCGAGCTCTTTTTCACGCCGGCCGAATTCCTGTTCGAGCTTGGCCTGCGCCGCCTTGGCGCTGTTTGCCTCGCGGAAGATACGGTCAATGTTGACGATGCCGATCTTGAACTCCTGCGCACCCGCAACGCAGGTGACCAGTGCCATCGCGGCAGCTAGGAATAACTTGGATGGGAAATGCTTCATTAGAACGATGTACCAATCTGGAATTGCAATCTCTGGATTCTATCTTCTGGCTTCTTGCTCAGAGGATTGGCGATCGCCAGACGCAGCGGACCCAGCGGGGAAATCCAGCTGATCCCGATACCCACCGACGTACGCAGGTCACCCAGGTTGTACTTCTGATTTTCACCAAACACATTGCCAGCGTCCACAAAACCGAACAGGCGCAAGGTCCGGTCGTTGCCGGCGCCCGGGAAAGGCGCCAGGATTTCGGCGTTCAGCGTGATCTTTTTGGGACCGCCGACGCGGGTGCCGTCGGTCTCAATCGGCCCGAGGGTACCGGGCTCGAAACCACGCACCGAACCCAGGCCACCCGAGTAGGAGTTCTTGAACACCGGGAAAGGCTGGCCATTCAAGCCCTTGCCCCAGCCGAGTTCGCCGTTCAATGCGATGGTGAACTGCCGGTTCAGTGGAATGTACTTCTGGACCTGGTAGTTGGCACGCAGGAAACGGGCATCCCCGGCAATACCCCAGTCGCCGTATGCGCGCTGGAAGGTGCCCTTGCTCGGGACCAGGGCGCTGTCGCGATCGTCACGTGACCAACCCACCGTCAAGGGGACAGAGTTGCTCTTGGCGCCGAAGGTTCTGATGTAGTTTTGATAAACCGTCGGAATGACAGGCCCGGAAATATTGATCTGTTCCAGCCCTCCCCCAAAATAGACCGTATCGACTTCGCTGAAGGGCACACCGAAACGCACGCTGGCACCGGTGGTTTTCAGGGCGTAGTCGCCGCCCTGGCTGTCATACGGCCTGGCCGTGCGCGAGTAGACGTCGAAGGTGCGGGAAATGCCGTCGGCCGTGAAGTAAGGGTCAACCGTGCTGAGCACAAACTGCCGGTTGTATTTGCCGGTGTTGACTTCCAGGCCCAGGTAGTTGCCGGTACCGAAGGCATTTTCCTGCTTGAAACCGAAAATGAAGGACAGTTTCTCGGCACTGGAAAAGCCGGCGCCAAGCTGCAGGTTGCCGGTGGGCTTTTCAACCACTGCCAGGTTCAGGTCGACCTGGTCAGGCGTGCCCGGCACTTCCTGCGTGTCGATGTTGACCTCGGTGAAGTAACCCAGGCGGTCCACCCGGTCTCGCGACGTGCGGATTTTGTCGCCGTCATACCAGGAGGCCTCAAACTGGCGAAACTCCCGGCGAACCACTTCATCGCGCGTGCGGTTGTTGCCGCTGATGTTGATGCGCCGCACGTAGGCACGGCGCGCGGGATCGCCCTGCAGCACAAAAGCCACGCGGTTGTTGGCCCGGTCGATCTCGGGCTTGGCCTCGACCTTGGCAAAGGCGAAACCAAAACTGCCGTAATACTCGGTGAAGGCCTTGACGGTCTGCGCCACCTGATCGGCGTTGTAGGCGTCGCCCGGCTTGATCGTGACCAGTGATTTGAACTCTTCCTCACGCTCAAGGAAATTGCCTTCCAGCTTCACGCCGGACACGGTGAAACGCTCGCCTTCGGTGATATTGAGCGTGACCGAAATATCCTGCTTGTTCGGCGAAATGGCCACCTGGGTGGAGTCGACCTTGAATTCGAGGTAACCGCGGGTCAGGTAATACGAACGCAGGGTCTCGATGTCGGCATTGAGCTTGGCGCGGGAATACTGGTTGGACTTGGTGTACCAGCTGAGCCAGCCACCCGTGTTCAGGTCGAACAGGCCACGCAAGGTAGATTCGCTGAAGGCCTTGTTGCCAACGACGCGGATTTCCTTGATCTTGGCGATGTCGCCCTCGATGACGCTGAAGGTGACGTTGACGCGGTTGCGCTCGATCGGTGTCACCGTGGTCAGCACTTCGGCACCGTAGAGGCTCCGGTTGATGTACTGGCGCTTGAGCTCCTGCTCGGCCCGGTCGGCCAGCGCCTTGTCGAAAGGCCGGCCATCGGCCAGCCCGATGTCGCGCAGCGCCTTCTTCAGCACTTCCTTGTCGAATTCCTTGGTGCCGACGAAGTCCACATCGGCCACGGTGGGCCGCTCTTCCACGATCACCACCAGCACGTCGCCGCTGACCTCCAGGCGCACGTCCTTGAACAGGCCCAGGCCGAACAGCGCGCGAATGGCGCTCGCCCCCTTGTCATCGTTGTAGGTTTCGCCCACACGAAAGGGAAGCGACGCAAAAATGGTTCCCGGCTCCACGCGCTGCAATCCTTCCACGCGAATGTCGCGCACCGTGAAGGGGTCCACAGCCCAGGCGGCTTGCGCGATCAGAAAGCTGGCCACCATCGCGGAGACGCTGCGGAGCTTGAATCGTTTGATTTGTTTTTGCATGAAAAATATGGAATTAACCCAAAAGCCGGGTGACATCGTTAAACAGGGCCACAGACATCATGCCCAGCAGGATGGCAACGCCACCGCGCTGCAACCGGTCCATCCAGGCGTCAGACACGCTCTTGCCGGTGATCGCCTCCCAAAGATAATACATCAGGTGCCCACCGTCCAGAACCGGCAGCGGCAGTAAATTGAGCACGCCCAGGCTGACGCTGATCAGCGCCAGAAACAGCAGGTAAGCGCTCCATCCTATGCTGGCCGACTTGCCGGCGTAGTCGGCAATCGTCAGGGGACCGCTGAGGTTTTTCAGGGACGCCTCACCGATCAGCATCTTGCCCATCATCTTCAGCGTCAGCACCGACACTTCCCAGGTGCGTACCGCGCCGTTCCACAAGCCGTCCAGGGGCCCGTAACGCACAGTCACCAGGGCCGGCGGCGTGCCCACATAGGCGCTGATCCGGCCGATCGCCTGGCCGCCCTCCTCGCGGATCTCCGGCGTCACCTGCAGTTGCAGGGCCTGCCCGCCCCGCAGTATCTGCCAGGTCTGGGCACCTTTGGCGTTGCGTATGGTTTCACGCAGTTGCTGGCCGTCGACGATGCGCCGGTCGCCGATGCGCTGCACCACGTCCTCGGCGCGGAGGCCGGCTTTTTCCGCGGCACCACCAGGCATGACCTCGCCGATCACGGCCTGCGTCCAGGGGCCGAGGATGCCAATTTTCCTGAAGAGCTGGGCGTCGGCATCCGCCGCGTTGAGCTGCCCCAGCGGCAACAGCACGCTGCGGGTCGCCGCAGCACTGCCGCCGGTGGAGTCACCCACGCCGTCAGTGACCTGCAGTTGGACGTCGCGCCCACCCAGCGCCGCGCGGGTCAGGCGCCAGCGCAAGTCCTCGAAGGAGCGCACCTCCTCCAGCGCTTCGCCTTCAAAGCCAGCCTGCTGCACGCGTTCACCGCCGCGCAGGCCGGCGCGCTCGGCGATCGAGCCGGCCACGGGACTGGCCAGCACCGGTTGGGGTTCCTGCATCCCGCTCCAGTTGACGACGGCATACAGCACGATGGCCAGCAGCAGGTTGGCGGCCGGGCCGGCCGCCACAATCGCCGCGCGTGCACCCAGGGGACGGTTGTTGAAGGCCAGATGGCGCTCGGCCGGATCGACGGGGCCCTCGCGCTCGTCCAGCATCTTGACGTAGCCGCCCAGCGGCAACATGCCGATGGAAAATTCGGTCGGCCGGTTCTTCAGGCGCCAGGTGTAGATCGGCTTGCCGAAGCCCACCGAGAACTTCAGCACCTTGACGCCGCAGGCCACTGCCACGCGGTAGTGGCCGTACTCGTGGATGGCAATCAGGATGCCCAGCGCAACAACAAAAGCTACCAAGGTCAGCATGGCAATACTCCGGTCAGGTGGTCAGATTGGCGGCCAGGCCGGTCGCTACCGCGCGCGACCGCTCGTCCAGCGCCAGCAGATCCCCGATACCGCCAATGCCGGGCGCAGAAACAGCGTCCAGCGTCGCGCGGTTCACGGCATGAATCTGGTCAAAGCGTATCCGTTTTTCGAGAAAGGCGGCGACCGCCACCTCATTGGCCGCATTGAGCACCGCCGTGGTGCCCACAGGTGCCTGGAGCACCTCCCAGGCCAGCGGCAAGCCGGGAAACAGCGCCTCGTCCGGCACCGAGAACGTCATGGTGGCCAGCGCCCGGAAGTCGAGCGCCTGCGCGCCCGAGCTGATACGTCCGGGCCAGGCCAGGCCGTAGGCAATCGGCACCCGCATGTCGGGCGTGCCGAGCTGGGCCACGACCGAGGTGTCGCGGTACTGGACCATCGAATGGATGATGCTCTGCGGGTGGATCACCACCTCGATCTGTGCTGGCGCCAGCCCGAACAGGTAACGCGCCTCGATCACTTCGAGCGCCTTGTTCATCATGGTGGCGGAATCCACCGAAATTTTCCGCCCCATGACCCAGTTCGGGTGGGCGCAGGCCTCTTCCGGCGTGACATCGCGCAGGCTGGCCGGCGCACGGGTGCGGAACGGGCCGCCCGAGGCGGTCAGGATGATCTTGTCGATGCGCTCGGCCCAGGCGGCCGGGTCTTCCGGCAGGGACTGGAAAATCGCAGAGTGTTCGCTGTCGATGGGCAGCAACTGGGCGCCGCCCTCGCGCACGGCCTGCATGAAGACCTCGCCGCCGACCACCAGGGCCTCCTTGTTGGCCAGCAGCAGGCGTTTGCCCGCACGCGCGGCCGCCATGCAGGCGCCCAAGCCCGCTGCGCCCACGATCGCCGCCATGACGCTGTCGACGCGCTCGTCGGACGCTATGGTTTCGAGAGCGTCTTGCGCAATCAGGACGTTGGTTTCAAGCCCATTTGCCTTCAATTTTTCAGCCAGGTCACGGGCATGCGGCGCGCTCGCCATCACGGCATAACGGGGCCGGAAGCGCTGGCATTGCGCCAGCATCAAGTCGGTCTGGGTGGACGCGCTGAGGGCAAACACCTCGAAACGGTCGGGATGGCCGGCGATCACATCCAGGGTGTTGACGCCGACCGAGCCAGTCGAGCCCAGTACGGTAACCCGTTGTTTATTCATGGGGTGAGCGACGCCGGGCCGCCCCAAGGCGCGAAGGCCCCCTCGGGGGGCAGCGTGGTACGCGAAGCGACAAGCGTGGGGGCCATATCAGACAGACACGAGCATCAGGGCCAGCGGGAGCACCGGCACCAGCGCATCGACGCGGTCCAGCACACCGCCGTGGCCGGGCAGCAGGCCGCTGGAATCCTTGGCGCCGGCACTGCGCTTGACCAGGGACTCCACCAGGTCACCCACGACGCTGAAGGCGGCCAGAAAAATCATCGCCAGCAGGGTCAGCGGCAAGCCGTATAGGGCCGTCAGGCGCGCATAGAGGCTGTTCCCGGTGCTGTCCAGCAGCACCCAGGCGATACACAACACCAGCACCCCGACCATGCCGCCCCAGACGCCCTCCCAGCTCTTGCCGGGGCTGATCGCCGGCGCCAGCTTGCCCTTGCTGAAACGCCCGCCCAGGCCCTTGCCGGCAAAGTAGGCGCCGATATCGGCGACCCAGACCAGCAGCAGCAGGGACAGCAGGAATTCGATGCCCATGAAACGCGCCTGCGCCACCGCCAGCCAGGCCAGCCACAGTGCAAGAATGCCCATCACCAGGCGTACAACGCGCGGAATGCGGGGCCAGCCAGCCACGCCACCCCGCAGCAGCCAGGCGCCGACCAGGACCCAGGCCGCGCCCGCCAGACGCCACAGCAGCGGCAGCGGCTGCTCCAGCATGCCGAGGTCCCAGGCCATGACGCACAACACGACGCAGGCAAAGCCGGCGCCCAGCGAGGCCATGGGCCCGTAACCGTTCAGGCGAGCCCACTCCCAGGCGCCGGCGGAAATCAACACCACGGCAAGGGCACAAAAAGGAATGGCTGTGGGATAAAAAAGCGCCGGCAGCAGGATGGCCAGCAGCACGAGGGCGGTAATCACGCGTTGCTTGAGCATCAGGCGGCTTTCTCGGTAGAGGGTTGGGTGCCAGTCACCAGCTGGCCGGAGGTCTTGCCGAAGCGCCGCTCACGGCTGGCATAGACCGCAATCGCTTCATCCAGCGCGGCCTCGTCGAAATCGGGCCAGAGCTTGTCCGAGAAATGCAGCTCGGAATACGCGGCCTGCCAGAGCAGGAAGTTGCTGATGCGCAGTTCGCCGCCGGTGCGGATCAGCAGATCCGGGTCCGGCACATGGGCCAGCGCCAGCGCGCGGTCCAGCGCCATCTCGGTGATCTCCTGGCCGCTGGCGGCCAGCTTGCGCGCAGCCTGGGCAATGTCCCAGCGTCCGCCGTAGTTGAAACACACGTTGAGCACCAGCCGGTGGTTGTCCGCCGTCGCTGCCTCGGCCTGCTCCAGCCCGGCCCTGACCTTGTCGGAAAGCTGCTGGCGTTCGCCGACAAAATGCAGTTGCACACCGTTGGCCTTGAGCGAAGGCACCTCGCGCGCCAGCGAGAGCGCCAGCAGTTCCATCAGGCCGGAGACTTCCTCCGCAGGACGGTTCCAGTTTTCGGATGAAAAGGCAAACACGGTCAGCACGGCGATGCCGCGCGACATGCAGGCCTTGACACAACGGCTCAGGGCGCCCACGCCCTGCTGGTGGCCGGCCACACGCGGCAAAAAGCGTTTGGTCGCCCAGCGGCCGTTGCCGTCCATGACGATGGCGACATGGTGGGGAACCGTGGAGGGGCTGGAAGTGGCCATGTCAGCAATCAACGCCGGGGCGCTGATCAGACCGCCATGATGTCTTGTTCCTTGGCGGCGACCAGCTTGTCGACATCCGCAATGAAACGGTCGGTGGACTTCTGCACGTCGTCATGGGCGCGGCGCTCGTCGTCTTCCGAGGCCAGTTTTTCCTTGACCAGTTTCTTGACGCCGTCATTGGCATCACGGCGCAAGTTGCGGATCGCAACCTTGGCGTGTTCGCCCTCTGCGCGCACCACCTTGGTCAGTTCCTTGCGGCGCTCTTCGGTCATCGCCGGCATGGGCACGCGGATCAGGTCGCCCTGGGTGGCGGGATTGAGGCCCAGGTCGGAATCGCGAATGGCTTTTTCGATCTTGGCGCCCATGCCTTTTTCCCACGGCGACACGCTGATGGTGCGGGCGTCGAGCAGCGAGACGTTGGCCACCTGGCTGATCGGCACCATGGCACCGTAGTAGTCCACCTGCACGGTATCGAGCAGACCGGGGTTGGCCCGGCCGGTGCGGATCTTGGTCAGCGCCTGCTTGAAGGACTCCAGCGACTGCTGCATTTTCTGTTCGGTGCTGCTCTTGATATCAACAATGCTCATGATGGAATCTCCGGATCGATCTTGTTTTTGCAAAAGTTGTGCGGGGCCCGCAGCGGCCACAAGGGCTCAGACGTGCACCAGGGTGCCTTCATCTTCGCCCAGAACCACGCGCTTGAGCGCGCCATGCTTGAAGATGCTGAAAATCTTGATCGGCAGCTTCTGGTCGCGGCACAGCGCAAAAGCCGTGGCGTCCATGACTTCCAGGTTCTTGCCGATGGCCTCGTCGAAGGTGATGTTGGTGTAACGCGTGGCCGACGGATCCTTTTTCGGATCGGCGCTGTAGACGCCATCCACCTTGGTGGCCTTGAGCACAATTTCAGCACCGATCTCGGCGCCGCGCAGGGCGGCGGCAGTGTCGGTGGTGAAAAACGGATTGCCGGTGCCGGCCGCAAAAATCACCACCTTGCCCTCTTCGAGGTACTGCAGGGCCTTGGGGCGGACATAAGGCTCGACCACGCGCTCGATGCCGATGGCGGACATGACGCGCGGCGTCAGGCCGGCCTTGTCCATGGTGTCGCCGAGCGCCAGCGCATTCATCACCGTGGCCAGCATGCCCATGTAGTCGGCGGTGGCGCGGTCCATGCCGACCGAGCCGCCAGCCACACCGCGGAAAATATTGCCGCCGCCGATCACGACGGCGACCTCCACGCCCAGGTGCGTGACTTCGGCGATTTCCTCAACCATGCGCACGATCGTTGCGCGGTTGATGCCGAAGGCATCGTCTCCCATCAAGGCTTCGCCTGAAAGTTTCAACAAGATTCGCTTGTAGGCTGGCATGAGGGAAGTTCCTGTCGTTTTTATGGGCGTTAGTTTAGCGGCCTTCCGGGTCAGTTCGGGCTGATCAGCCCTTGGCAGCAGCCACCTGGGCGGCCACTTCGGCAGCGAAATCGTCCACCTTCTTCTCGATGCCCTCGCCCACCACGTACAGCGTGAAGGACTTCACGGTGGTGCCTTTTTCCTTGAGCATCTGCTCGACGGTCTGCTTGTCGTTCTTCACGAAGGTCTGGTTGTGCAGGCTGACTTCCTTGAGGTATTTCTGCACGCCACCTTCGATACGCTTGGCAACAATTTCCGGCGACTGAACCGGCTTGCCGGCGGCCGTGGCCACGGCCGCATCTTCGGCGGCCTTGGCAGCCGCCACGGAACGCTCACGCGCCACCAGCTCGGCCGGCACCTGGTCGCTGGACAGCGACACCGGCTTCATCGCAGCCACATGCATGGCCACATCCTTGGCGGCGGTCTCGTCGCCGTCGAACTCCACCACCACGCCGATGCGTGTACCGTGCAGGTAAGACGCGAGCTTGCCGCTTTCGAAGCGCTGGAAACGGCGCACCGACATGTTCTCGCCGATCTTGCCGATCAGGCCCTTGCGCACGTCTTCCACCGTCGGGCCGAAACCGTCCAGGCTCAAAGGCATGGCGCCGATCGCAGCCACATCGGCCGGGTTGTTCTTGACGATGCCCTTGGCGACCGCATCGGTGAAGGCCAGGAAGCTGTCGTTTTTGGTGACGAAATCGGTTTCGCAGTTGATCTCGACCAGCGCGCCGATGCCGCCTTCGCTGTGGTAGGCGATCACGCCTTCAGCGGTGATGCGGGAGGCGGCCTTGCCGGCCTTGTTGCCCAGCTTCACGCGCAGGATTTCCTCGGCCTTTTCGAAGTTGCCTTCGGCCTCGGTCAGTGCTTTTTTGCACTCCATCATCGGGGCGTCGGTTTTTGCGCGCAGTTCTGCGACCATGCTTGCTGTGATTGCCATCTTGGGTTCTCCGTGTGTCGTGTTGACTTCAAATAAATACATGCCTTTGGACAAAGGCTGTGAAAAAGGGGCTACGCGAGCCCCTTTTTCGCGTCAGGCGCAGGGCCGCGGCTATCAGGCAGCGGCGTTTTCCACTTCGACGAATTCGTCTGCGCTTTCGGCGGAAACCATCTTGACGACTTCATTGCCGGCGCTGGCGCGGCCTTCGATGATGGCGTCGGCGATGCCGCGCGCGTACAGGGCCACGGCCTTGGACGAGTCGTCGTTGCCGGGAATCACGTAATCGATGCCGATGGGCGAATGGTTGGAGTCAACCACGCCGATCAGCGGGATGCCCAGCTTCTTGGCTTCGAGGATGGCGATCTTGTGGAAGCCCACGTCGATCACGAAAATCGCGTCGGGCAGCGCATTCATGTCCTGGATGCCGCCGATGTCTTTTTCCAGCTTTTCCATTTCGCGCTTGAAGGTCAGCTGCTCTTTCTTGCTCAGGGAGTCGAGGCCGACTTCCTGCTGGGCCTTCATTTCCTTCAGGCGCTTGATCGAGGTCTTGACCGTCTTGAAGTTGGTCAGCATGCCGCCCAGCCAGCGCTGGTCGACAAAAGGCACGCCGGCGCGCTTGGCTTCGGCGGAAACCAGTTCGCGGGCCTGGCGCTTGGTGCCGACCATCAGGATGGTGCCGCGGTTGGCGGACAGCTGCTTGGCGAACTTCATCGCTTCCTCGAACATCGGCAGCGATTTTTCGAGGTTGATGATGTGGATACGGTTGCGATGGCCGAAGATATACGGGGCCATCTTGGGATTCCAGAAGCGGGTTTGGTGACCGAAATGGACGCCGGCTTCCAGCATTTCACGCATGCTTGTTGACATAGAGATACTCCAAAGGTTGTGTCTAAAATCAGCGCTTATCACCCGGAGAGCACTTTTGAAAAGTCCCGCGGGCAACACCTTGAATGGCTGATTTGCGATTTATTGCGCGAAGGGCCGGACGGCCTTTCACACAACCCGCTGAGTATAACATCCCTGTCACCCGCAAGCGCCCGACGGGTCACCGCGCCGCGCCACCCTGGCGTCGTCCAGGTGTCCCGCCCGACCCTGCACACTATAAAAATGATAGCTGCCTGCGCTTGTCCAGCAAGCGGCGACTGCCAATTCGACCCAAAAACATGCACTTTCGCCTGATTCCGCCACTTTCCGCTCCTTCACGGACCTCGCCATGAAGGTCGCCGTCATAGGCGCCGGCATCATCGGCATCACCACCGCCTGGGAATTGGCCATGGACGGCCATGAGGTCACGGTGTTCGAGCGCCGCGGCGCCGCCGCCGAAGAAGGCAGTTTTGCCAACGCCGGCGTGGTCGCGCCCGGCTACGTGACACCCTGGGCCAGCCCGGGCATGCCGCGCAAGGTCCTCAGCCACCTGTTCAGCCGCCATGCGCCCGTGACGCTGGGCCTGCCCTTGTCCGGCAGCGAGCTGGCGTGGATGTGGAAATGGTGGCGTGCCTGCAAGCTGGAAACCTACCTGGCCAACCGCGCCCGGCTGCAGCGCCTGGCCTTCTACAGCCGGGAGCGCCTGCACCAGATCACGGCGGATTGTCAGCTCGAGTACGACCGCAGCCCCGGCTACCTGGTGCTACTACGCGCCGAAGCCGACGCCCGCATGGTGGAGCCCGGCCTGCAGGTGCTGCGCGACGCCGGCGTGGCCTTCAGGCAGGTCGGCAGCGACGAGGCGCGCAAGATCGAGCCGGCGCTGAACCCGGACACGTCCTTCCTGGGCGCGGTGCACCTGCCCGATGACGAGGTCGCCAACTGCCGGCAGTTTGCGCTGCTGCTCAAAACCGAGGCCCAGCGCCTCGGCGTGAATTTCGAGTTCAACAAGGCCGTAGCCCATGTGGAACGTGCGCAACCAGCTACATTTTTGATAGCGGGCGAAAGCGCGCCGCGCCGCTTCGACGCGGTGGTGCTGTGTGCCGGCCTGGCGTCGGCGCGGCTGCTCAGGCCGCTCGGGCTGCACATCCCGCTGGCGGCGGTCTACGGCTACTCGATCAGCGCACCGGTCCGCGAGCCGCTCAACGCGCCGCGCAGCGCACTGATGGACGAACGTTACAAGGTGGCCATCTCGCGGCTCGGCAACCGCGTGCGCGTGGCCGGCAGCGCCGAAATCGGCGGCCACCCCGACAAAAAACGCGCGTCGTCCGTACAGACGCTGTACAAGGTACTGCAGGACTGGTTTCCGGGCGCGGCCCACACCTCCAGCACCGGCGCCAGCGTGCAGGAATGGAAAGGCGCGCGACCCATGCTGCCGGACGGCCCGCCTGTCATCGGCGCCAGCGGCCTGCCCGGCCTGTGGCTCAACCTGGGGCATGGCTCCAGCGGCTGGGCCCTGAGTTGCGGCAGTGCCCGGGCGGTAGCGGATCTGGTCGGTGGCAAAACGCCGGCGATTGACATGGACGGCTTCGACGTCGGCCGGCTCCGGCGCTAGCGGGCCCACAATCGGGCCATGCACCAGATCTCCACCGCCCTCACCCTGCCGCTGTTCGGCGTCGCAGCGACGCGCCGGCTGGAGCAGCAAGCTGCCGCGGCGCTGCCACCGCATACGCTGATGCAGCGCGCCGGACTGGCCGCGGCACGGCTGGCGCTGGCGCTGGCGCCGCATGCGCAGCAGATCTGGATCGCCTGCGGGCCCGGCAACAACGGCGGCGACGGCCTGGAAGCGGCGAGACACCTGCACCAGTGGGGCAAAACCGTCACCGTGACCTGGCTGGGCGAAGCGGGCGAACGCGAGGGCAAGCTGCCTGCCGACGCGCTGGCCTCGCTGCAGGGCGCCCGCGCCGCCGGCGTTGTTTTTGCCGATGCACCGCCGCCCGACGTCGATTTCGCCATCGACGCCCTGCTGGGCATAGGCGCCACGCCACGGCCTGGCGACAACAGTGCCGAAGCCTCTCGCATGGCGGACTGGATGCGCTTGCTGCGCAACAGCAGCGCGCCGCTGCTGTCACTCGACATCCCGAGCGGCCTGGATGCCGGCACCGGAACCGATTTTGCTCCTGAATTCATAGCTGCTTGCGCTCGTCCAGCAAGCGCCGGCGTCCGATTTTGCTTGAGTTTTTTAACCCTGAAACCGGGCCTGTTCACCGCCGCCGGGCGGGATCTGGCCGGACAGGTCTGGTGGGACGACCTGGGTGTCACGGCACTGGATGGCACAGCGCCCGACGCCTGGCTGGCGGGACAGGACCGCTGTGGCCCAAGCGGCCGTGGCCAGGCGCCCCACAGCAGCCACAAGGGCAGCTTCGGGGACGTGGCGGTTGTCGGTGGCGAGTCCGCGGGCGGCGCGCACATGGCCGGGGCCGCGCTGCTGGCCGGCCGCGCGGCCCTGCATGCGGGCGCCGGCCGGGTGTTTGTCGCCCTGCTGGGCAGCCCTGCCATGGAGGTGGACCCGCAACAGCCCGAACTGATGTTTCGCAGCCCCGACGCCCTGGACCTGGCCCATCAGGTCGTGGTCTGCGGTTGCGGCGGCGGGAACGCCGTCGCTGCGGTGCTGCCGCGCATCCTGTCGAGGACGCCCGCCCTGGTGCTGGACGCCGACGGGCTCAACGCGGTCGCCAGCGACAGCTCCTTGCAGACCCTGCTACGCGCCCGCGCAGCCCGCGGCTGGCGCACGCTGCTGAGTCCGCACCCGCTGGAAGCCGCGCGCCTGCTGGGCAGCAGCACGGCCGCGGTGCAGGCGGACCGGCTGGACGCGGCTTCACGGCTGGCCGCGCAGTTTCAGTGTGTGGTGGTGCTCAAGGGCTCGGGCACGGTGATCGCGGCGCCCCATGCCGTTCCGCTGATCAACCCGACCGGCAATGCGCGCCTGGCGACGGCCGGCACCGGCGATGTGCTGGCCGGCATGCTGGGCGCGGCGCTGGCGGCCGGACTACCGGCTGTTGATGCCGCCTGCAGCGCGGTGTTCCAGCATGGGCAGTTGGCCGACGCCTGGCCAGTCAGCCACCCGGGACAGGTACTGACTGCTTCGGCGCTAGCCGAGAACCATCAGGCCGATCTGCAGCAAGAGCAGCAGTACCAGCGCTGACAGGTCCACCCCGCCGATCTGCGGGATGATGCGGCGCAGCGGCGCCAGCAGGGGCTCGGTCAGTCGTCCCAGCAGGCCGTACATCGGCGAGCCGGGCTGCACCCAGGAGATGATCGCAAACGCCAGCACCGCTATAAAAGCCACCTGCAGGGCCACACGCAGCAGCATTTTCAGCGCCCCCAGCAGCAAGGCCGGCAGCAGCATGGGGCTAAAGGCCTGGAGACCGCCCGACAACATGCCGATCAGCAGCACCCCGAGCAAGGCAGACAGCAGCGCCAGCACAAAGGCCGCCAGCACGCTGGCCCAGTCCACGCGCGATTGCGCCACCGCCGTGGGCAACACACGGCGCAGGGGCTTGACGATCCAGTCGCTCACCGCCATCACGAAGATACCCGGCTGGGCGCGCATGTTGATGCGCTGGTAGTTCATCCAGGCGCGCAGCAAGGCGGCACCGATCAGCACAAAAAACAGCGTCTCGAGCAGGAAGGACAGGATACGGATCAGCATGCCGGTCAGCGCCTCGGTTTCTTGCTGGACTTGCGCCCGGCACCACCGGCCGACTTCTTGACGGCTGCCTTGAGCGCCTGGATCGGCGAGACCGCCGCGCGGCTGCCGCCGGCCGGGCTGCCGCGTCCGCCGGAGCCCTGCCCGCTGCGCTTGTCGCCGCGTGGGTCACCGCGTTTTTCCGCACGTTTGTCGCCACGCGGGCCACCCGCACCCCGGGCCGAGCCACGCTCCTGCTCGGGCAGGTCGCTGGCGCGCCCGCCGGTCTTGTCCTTCATGGCGCGGGTCAGCAGTTCCTCGCCTTCGCGTACCAGCCGGAAGTCGATCTTGCGGCCGTCCAGGTCCACCCGGCTGACCTGCACCCGTACCCGCGTGCCGATGGCGTAACGGATGCCGGTGCGTTCGCCGCGCAACTCCTGGCGCGCCTCGTCGAACTTGAAGTACTCGCCGCCCAGCTCGGTGATGTGCACCAGGCCTTCGACATACATGGCGTCCAGCGTGACGAAGATGCCGAAGCCGGCAGCCGAGGTGACCACACCGCCGAATTCTTCGCCCAGGTGTTCGCGCATGTACTTGCATTTGAGCCAGGCTTCGACGTCGCGGCTGGCCTCGTCGGCACGGCGTTCGTTGGCGCTGCAATGCAGGCCGGCGGCCAGCCAGGCCAGCTGGTCCACACTGAATTTCTTCGGCTTTTGCGCCGGGTCGCTGACCCGCGACGCCAGGCGCTTGGACAGCTTGGCCTCGGCTTCACCGGGGGTCGGCAGGGTCGGCAACTGGTAGGTCGTCTGGTTCAGGATGGCCTTGATGACGCGGTGCACCAGCAGGTCGGGGTAACGCCGGATCGGGCTGGTGAAGTGCGTGTAGGCCTCGTAGGCCAGGCCGAAGTGGCCATTGTTCATGGGCGTGTAAATCGCCTGCTGCATGGAGCGCAGCAGCATGGAATGGATCTGCTGCGCGTCGGCCCGGTCCTTGGTCGCCACCGCAATCTGCTGGAACTCGCCGGGGCTCGGGTCATCGCTGATGGTCATCCCCAGGCCGATGGCCTTGAGGTAGTTGCGCAGCAAGTCCTTTTTCTCGGGCGTCGGGCCCTCGTGCACACGGAACAGGCCCACATGTTTGCTCTGGGAGATGTAGTCGGCCGAACACACGTTGGCCGCCAGCATGGACTCCTCGATCAGCCGGTGCGCGACGTTGCGCGTGCGCGGCACGATTTTTTCGATGCGGCCGGCGTCATCACAGACGATCTGGGTTTCCGTGGTTTCGAAATCCACCGCCCCGCGCACGCTGCGTTCCTTGAGCAATGCCTGGTAGACATCGTGCAGGTCAAGCAGGTGCGGCACCAGGGCCTTGCGCTGCAAGGCCTCCGGGCCGCGCGTGTTGCCCAGAATCGCCGCGACTTCGGTATAGGTGAAACGCGCGTGGCTGAACATCACGGCCGGGTAAAACTGGTAGGCGTGAACCTCGCCCTTGGCGTTGACCAGCATGGCGCAGACCATGCACAGGCGCTCGACATTCGGGTTGAGCGAACACAGCCCGTTGGAGAGTTTTTCCGGCAGCATGGGAATCACGCGGCGCGGAAAATAAACGCTGGTGGCCCGGTCATAGGCATCGACATCGATCGCGCTGCCGGTCTCGACATAGTGGCTCACATCGGCAATCGCCACCAGCAGGCGCCAGCCCTTGCCGCGGCCGACCTTGGTCGGTTCGCAGTAGACCGCATCGTCGAAATCGCGGGCGTCCTCGCCGTCGATGGTCACCAGCGGAACGTCGGTCAGGTCCACACGGCCCTTCTTGTCCGCTGCACGCACCCCGTCGGGCAGCGCGCGCGCGAGGGCCAGCGCCGCCTCGCTGAACTCGTGCGGCACGCCGTACTTGCGCACCGCGATTTCTATCTCCATGCCGGGGTCGTCGATCTCGCCGAGCACTTCCTTGACACGCCCGACCGGCTGGCCGAACAGTGCCGGCGGTTCCGTCAGTTGCACCACGACGATCTGGCCGGTTTTGGCGGTGCCGGTGGCGCCCTTGGGAATCAGCACATCCTGGCCGTAACGCTTGTCCTCCGGCGCCACCAGCCACACGCCGCTTTCCTGCAGCAGGCGGCCGATGATGGGGTTGGAGGAGCGCTCGATGATTTCCGTGACCCGGCCTTCGGGCCGGTTTTTGCGGTCATGCCGCACGATGCGCGCCTTGACGCGGTCCTTGTGCAGCACGGCGCGCATTTCGTTGGGCGGCAGGTAGATATCGGCCTCGCCGTCATCACGCTGGACAAAGCCGTGACCGTCACGGTGACCCGATACGGTGCCTTCAAATTCTGCGAGCAGCCCGGCGCCCTGGCCGGTACTCTGTGTAGTCGTTTTGATAAGTGATCTCTTTTCTTGAGATGGTTGATTGTCGAAAGTCAGCAAAAAACGCGCCGGATGCCGGTTCGCTTCTGCTTCATGTGTGGGCAGCCCAAACAGCTGCAACATGGATGAAATTTTTTGAAGTCCACCCCGAAAAATCGATTCTGTAATGGTACACTGCTGGCTGTGCCCGGGTGGCGGAATTGGTAGACGCGCACGGTTCAGGTCCGTGTATCGCAAGATGTGGAGATTCGAGTTCTCTCCCGGGCACCAGATACATCAAAACCAGCAAAAGCTGGATCAACAAAGGCCACTGCCAACCCAGTGGCCTTTTTGTTTTTGGGGCATCGCGGCACTGTCGCTGCGCCGGATGCCGCTGCAGCGCTGGCGCCTGTCACCTCAGACAGGCACGGCCACCAGGTCGTGGCCCTGGGTACCGACAATCCGGGCCCGGGTGAATTCGCCAACCTTCAGCGTCTTGCTGATTTTTTCGGGCGGCAACAGCTTCACCACGCCATCGATCTCGGGCGCATCGGCATAACTGCGGCCGATGCCGCCTTTTTTGCCCATGCCGGGCGCCGAATCCACCAGCACCTGCATGGTCGCGCCCACACGCTGTTGCAGCTTCTGGCTGGACACCGCCTCGGCCACCGCCATGAAACGCGCCCTGCGCTCTTCGCGCACCTCGGTGGGCAGCATGCCGGGCAACTGGTTGGCGGTGGCCCCGTCCACCGGGCTGTAGGCAAAACAACCCGCGCGGTCTATCTTCGCCTCGCGCATGAAATCGAGCAGGTGCTCGAACTCCTGCTCGGTTTCGCCGGGAAAGCCGGCGATGAAGGTGCTGCGGATCACGATCTCGGGGCACATCTCGCGCCAGCGCGCAATACGCTCCAGGT
Organism: Polaromonas sp.; assembly: GCA_030683705.1. Classification (GTDB taxonomy): domain Bacteria; phylum Pseudomonadota; class Gammaproteobacteria; order Burkholderiales; family Burkholderiaceae_C; genus Polaromonas. The sequence goes on from JAUXPP010000116.1 coordinate 17,144, forward strand.
TTTTTTCGCCGCTGGCCGGCCGCTTCATGCGTTTGAGCACGTCGGGATGGCTGTGCTGCAGCGGCACATCCAGGTAAGGCAGCACCTTGCCGCTGGCCATCAGGGGAATGATCTCGTCCACACTGGGATAGGGATACACATAATGCAGCCGCACCCAGGCGCCATAGGGCTCGGCAATCTCGCCCAGCGCCTGCACCAGTTCCAGCATGCGGGTCTTGACCGGCTTGCCGTCCCAGAAACCGGTGCGGTACTTGACGTCGACGCCATAGGCGGAGGTGTCCTGGCTGATCACCAGCAGTTCCCTGACGCCGCCTTCGAACAGCGCGCGGGCTTCGCCCAGCACATCGCCGACGGGGCGTGACACCAGGTCGCCGCGCATCGAGGGAATGATGCAGAAGGTGCAGCGGTGGTTGCAGCCTTCGCTGATCTTCAGGTAGGCATAGTGACGTGGCGTCAGCTTGATGCCGGCAATACCGAAGGAATTGGGCACCAGGTCCACGAACGGATCATGCGGCTTGGGCAGGTTCAGGTGCACCGCATCCATCACCTCCTGGGTGGCGTGCGGTCCGGTGACGGCGAGCACGCTGGGGTGCATTTGCCGCACCAGGTTGCCGCCGCCATCGCCGGCCTTGGCACCCAGGCAGCCGGTGACAATCACCCGGCCGTTTTCGGCCAGCGCCTCGCCAATCGTGTCCAGGCTTTCCTTGACGGCATCGTCGATGAAACCGCAGGTGTTGACGATCACCAGGTCAGCCCCCTCGAAGGTCTTGGAGGTCTGGTAACCCTCGGCGCTCAGTTGCGTGAGGATCAGTTCCGAATCGGTCAGGGCCTTGGGGCAGCCGAGGCTGACAAAGCCGACGCGCGGGACCTTGTTCGGGGACGTGGTGGGTGCGGGGGAAAGAACGGAACTCATCCCGCTATTGTCTCAGAGCCGGCTGTCAGGCACCGGCCGCGCCGCAAAGCACCTTCAGGACGGGGTCAGCGCTTCAGGCCCAGCGCAGCCAGCATCTGCTCGCTCTGCTTTTGCATCTGTTCCTGCATCTGGGTGAACACGGTTTTGGACTGCTCGACGTAGCTGCCCATCATGCCCTGCATCATGGGCGACTGGGCATTGATGAACTGCGCCCACAGCTCCGGTGTGAGCCCCTTGGATTGCTCGCTCATCTTGACCTGCAGGTCCATGAAGGACTGCACATTCTTTTCCAGGTAGCTGCCCATGAAGCTTTGCATCGCATTGCCATAGAAGCGGATGATGTTTCCCAGCACCGCCTCGGTGAACATGGGCGCGCCGCCGGTTTCCTCCTCGAGAATGATTTGAAGCATGATGCTGCGCGTCAAATCCTCGCCGGTCTTGGCGTCACGCACCACAAAGTCGGCGGTATCCATCACCAGTTGCTTGACGTCGGCCAGCGTGATGTAGGTCGAAGTGTCGGTGTCGTAGAGCCGGCGATTCGGGTACTTCTTGATGATGCGCGGTTTGGCCACCTTGCCCCTGCCTGCCGCGGCATTGCCGGGCGACGGCCCCGGATCGGCGGCCTGGCTTTTGGGCGAACTGGTGGTCTTGCTTTTTGACACTGAGCGAACTCCTGGGATGGCTGCGTGTGCTGGTGCGCAGGTCTGGCTTGCATTCTAGGAAGTATGTATACCAACAATCCCCTTGGTTTACCCTGTGTGCACTGTGAAGACCACAGTGATCGGGAAACTTCGGGAAATTGGTAGGCGCGATTGGACTCGAACCAACGACCCCCACCATGTCAAGGTGGTGCTCTAACCAGCTGAGCTACGCGCCTAAGGACTGTTCGACCTCGTTATTGTAGCAGGGCAAAACACTGTCTTCGGCGAGCTGGCAATTTTTTGGCTGATTTTCAGCGGCGCCGCGCCGAACGCACACCGGCCACCTCGGCCACCACCGCCAGCACCTGGTTCAGGCGGCCGGACTCGGTCACCTCCACCGTGAAGGTCATCCATGCGGTGCCCCCGCGGTTGTCCTTGACCGACTGCGTCTGTACGCCGATCACATTCATCTTTTCCCTGGCGAATACCTCGGAAATATCCCGCAGCAAACCCTGGCGATCGGAGGCCTCGATGGCGACGTCCACCGGGTAGACAGAGCCACTGCTGTTCTTGGGCTGGCTCCACTCGACCTCGATAACGCGGTCCGGGCTGCCGGCTGCCATGTTGCGGAAGTTGCTGCAATCGCTGCGATGGATACTCACGCCCTTGCCCTTGGTCACAAAACCGAGAATGGCATCGGGCGGCGCGGGCTTGCAGCACTTCGCAAGCTGGGTGAGCAGCGAGTCGATGCCCACCACCAGCACCCCGCCCTTGCCGCCGCTACCGGACTTGTCAGGCCTGGCTTTTTTGGCCAACACATAGTCATCCTGCGTCGGCGCCGGCTCCGGCGGCTTGAGCATGTTTTCGATGGTGCGCAGCGACAACTCATCCTTGCCGACCACCTCGAACAGGTCTTCGGCACTCTTGAAGCCCAGCTGCGTCGCCACATCCTCGAGCTTCATCGCGGTCTTGCCTTCGCGCTGCAGCAGTTTTTCAACCGCTTCGCGCCCGCGCGCCACCGTCTGCGCCATGGCCTGCGCATTGAACCAGGCACGCACCTTGGACTTGGCGCGGTGGCTTGCCAGGAAGCCGAGTTCGGGATTGAGCCAGTCGCGCGAGGGACCGCCCTCCTTGGCGGTGACGACCTCGACGGTCTGGCCGTTTTGCAGCGGCGTGTTCAGGGGCACCATGGCGCCGTCCAGCCTGGCGCCGCGGCAGCGATGGCCCAGGCTGGTATGCACGCTGTAGGCAAAATCCAGCGCGGTGGCTCCCTGGGGCAGCTCAACCACGGCCGCGTCGGGCGTCAGTACATAGATGCGGTCCTCGAACAGGCCTTGCCGGGACTCACGCGCTTTCGCCGATGCCGGTCCGGACAGGTCGCGCTCCCAGGCCAGCAACTGGCGCAACACAGCGATTTTTGCGTCGTACTCGCTGCTGGCCGAGACGCCGCCATAACCTTTGGCGCCAGCTTCCTTGTAGGCCCAATGGGCAGCGACCCCGTGCTCGGCATGGTCGTGCATGGCCTGGGTGCGGATCTGGATCTCGACGGCGCGCTGCTGCGCGTCGCGCACCACCGTGTGCAGTGACTGGTAGCCGTTGGACTTGGGCTTGGCGATGTAGTCATCGAATTCCCCCTCCACCGGCGTGAAGTTGGCATGCACAAAACCGAGCGCCGCATAACAGCCCTTCACATCGGCGGCAATCACCCGCAGGGCGCGGATGTCGAAGACCTGCTCGAAGTCCAGAGACTTGCCGCGCATCTTCTTGACGATGCTGTAGATGTGTTTGGGCCGGCCCTGCACCAGCGCCGCGATACCGGCGCTGTTCAGGTCACGCTCGAGCTGCGCTCGCAAGGCCTCCATGAAACCCTCGCGCTCGGCGCGTTTTTCGTCGAGCAGGCGGGCGATCTGCTTGTAGGTGTCCGGCTCGAGGAAGCGGAAGGCCAGGTCTTCCATCTCCCATTTGATCTGCCAGATGCCCAGGCGGTTGGCCAGCGGCGCGAACACATGCAGGGACTCGCGCGCGACTGCCAGCGGCGCCTGCTGCCGAATCGACGCAAAGTGACGCAAGGTCTGCAGGCGCGATGCCAGCCGCAGCATCACAACGCGCAAATCGCGCGAAAACGCCAGCAGCATCTTGCGCACATTCTCGGTCTGCGCTGCCGGGTCTTCCGTCAGCTGCGCCTTGGCGTCGGCAGCGCGCGCCTGCTTTTGCACATTGACCAGCTTGGTGGTCTCGATGGCCAGCGCGGCAAAGTTGGCGCCGAAGGCCTTGGCAATCAGTTCTTGCGGCTTGTTCAGGTGGGCGCAGGCATGTACCAGGTAGGTGGCCGCCTGCATGGCTTCGGACCCGCCTATGGCCTTGAGGATGGCCGCGACCCCATCCGCGTGAGCCAGGATGTTTTCACCCGTGTCCAGCGTCTCGCTGGCAATCAGGGGCTCGGCGAAGGCGCGTGCACGGACCAGGGCATGCGGCTGGTCCGACAGGCTGTCAGCCGTGGCCGTCACGATGGACGCGTTGGCTGCTGGTGGAATGGGCGCTGCGGGCGGGGCACCCTGCCCGCCCCCGGTATGTTTCATGACAAGGCTTCAGACAAAAAGAAAATCACTGACCGTACTGACCTGCTCCAGGTTGACCAGCGTCGGGGCGTGCCCCACACCGTCGAACGCCACCAGCCGCGCCCGCGGTCCGCGTTGCGTCATGGCCAGCGCCGTTGGCTCGCTGAGAAGATCCGATTCGGCGCCGCGCAGGATCAGCACCTGCGCCTGGATCTGATCGTACAGCGCCCACAACCGGGCCTCGCCCTCGCGCGCTGACTCCTCGGTCGCTGCACGCACGGCAACGGCAATCGCCGGGTCGTAGTGCAGCATCACACGGCCGTCTTCCGCACCCGGCACCGGCTTGACCATATGGCGCGACAAGGCCAGCCACTGCTCGGGGGTGTGCGGGCCGAAACTTCTGGAAACCGCCCACATCGCATCGGCGGCGTGTTGCAAGGATGCGAAATGGCCGGCCTTGCCGAGATAGGCCGCAATGCGCTGGATGGCGGTCCACTCAATGGCCGGCCCCACGTCATTGAGCACCAGCTTGTTGACCGGCGCGGGCAAGGGCAAGCCGGGCTGGCCGGCAATCGCCATGCCGATCAGCCCACCCATGCTGGTGCCGACCCAGTCCAGCGTGGTGATGGGCGACTGCTGGTTGAGGTGGGACAGCAGCGTGACCATGTCGGCGGCGTACTGCGGGATCTGGTAAGCCATCGGGTCTTTGAGCCAGTCGCTCTGGCCGCGGCCAGCCACGTCCGGGCATATCACACGCGCCTGATCCGCGATGTAGCCGGCCAGCTCATCAAAATCCCTGCCCTGTCGCGACAGCCCGTGCACACACATCACCACATGCGGGTTGGCTGCATCGCCCCACTGCCAGTACGCCATGCGGTGACCGCCGGCAGCGTCGGCACAGGGTAGGTAGTTCAGCGTAGGTTCGGTCATTGCGCGGGAATCCGGGTTGGAGGCTTGATAATTGCTGAAGCCGCTGTCCAGCGTTTCGATTGCATCGTAAATCATCCGGAGAAAACTTCATGCTAAAAGGTAAAACTGCCCTCGTGACCGGCTCGACCAGCGGCATCGGCCTGGGAATTGCCAGGGCCTTGGCGCAACAGGGCGCAAATATCGTGCTCAACGGTTTCGGCGACGCCGACGGACCGCAGGCAGAAATCGCCGCCCTGGGCGCGAAGGTGGCCTACCACAACGCCGACATGAGCAAACCTGCCGAGATCGAAGCCATGATGGCGTTTGCCGCCGCGACTTTTGGCCAGGTGGACATCCTGGTCAACAATGCCGGCATCCAGCATGTGGCAAAGATCGAGAATTTTCCGGTCGAGCGCTGGGATGCGGTGATCGCGATCAACCTCAGCAGCGCCTTCCACGCCACTCGCCTGGCCCTGCCGGCCATGCAGGCTGCCGCTGGCGGCAAGGGCTGGGGACGCATCATCAACGTCGCATCCGTCCACGGTCTGGTGGGGTCGGCTGAAAAATCCGCGTATGTCGCCGCGAAGCACGGTATCGTGGGCCTGACCAAGGTCACTGCGCTGGAGAACGCCACCACCGGCGTGACCTGCAATGCCATCTGCCCGGGCTGGGTGCTGACCCCGCTGGTGCAGAAACAGGTCGATGCCAAAGCCGCCGCGGGAAACATCTCCAACGACGCGGCAACACGCCAGTTGCTGGGTGAAAAAGAACCATCGATGCAGTTCACCACCCCCGAGGAGCTCGGTGCGCTGGCCGTGTTTTTCTGTTCGCCCGCCGGCAACAACGTGCGCGGCGTGGCGTGGAACATGGACGGGGGCTGGGCCGCGCAATAAGCGCCCGCTGGCCTGCCGCTTGTCCGATGCCGGCAAGCGCGGCAGCATCAACGCCACCCGTGCCGGCCTGGCGTAACCCCGGCCAGAAACACCGGTCATGAAAAAAGCCCCAAGTCGCAAGGACTTGGGGCTTGTGTTCTGGTGGGCGGTGCAAGTTTCGAACTTGCGACCCCTGCAGTGTGAATGCAGTGCTCTACCCCTGAGCTAACCGCCCTGTCGGTCAGCCTCAGATTATAGCGGTTTTCTCAGGCGTTCTCGAGCACACGCCAGACTGTTTTGCCCTTGCTGGCCTTGTCGATGTCTGCCAGCAGCGATTCGTGGGCCGCCGTCTCCTGTTCGTTGGCCAGCAGCAGCGGCAAGTCGAAGCCACTCAGATCGATCACCGCCATGGTGCCGCCGTCGCCGGCCGTGCTGCCGACGTCCATCACCAGCGCGTTCTGGCCGCGGGTCAGGTTGATGTACACGTCGGCCAGCAATTCGGCGTCGAGCAAGGCCCCATGCAGGGTCCGTCCGGAATTGTCGACCTCGAGCCGGTCGCACAAGGCGTCGAGCGAGTTGCGTTTCCCCGGAAACAGTTCCTTGGCCATCATCAGGCTGTCGGTGACTTTGGCGATGCATTCCGTGATCGGCGGCCGTCCCATCAGCTCCAGTTCCTTGTTCAGGAAGCCGATGTCGAAGGGCGCGTTGTGGATGATGACCTCGGCGCCCTGCAGGTAAGCCAGCAACTCGTCGGCAATCACCGGGAACTTCGGCTTGTCACGCAGGAACTCGTTGCTGATGCCGTGAACCTTCAGCGCATCCTCGTGGCTGTCACGCTCGGGATTCAGGTAGAAATGCCGGTTGTTGCCGGTGAGCTTGCGTCCCAGCAGCTCCACACAGCCGATTTCAATGATGCGGTCGCCGTTTTCCGCGGACAGACCGGTGGTTTCAGTGTCGAGAACGATTTGGCGCATGGCCGGATTATCGCTCCCTGCGACGCGGTGCCAGGGTCCCGGTAGCACGCCCGGCCCGCTTCTTGCCTTACATTAGGGGCCAATTATTGAAACCTAAACGATTTGGTCTGGCCATGGCCAGGGACATTTTTCAAGGCGCCTTTTTTTAACCTACCGGACAACCATGACTTCTGCCCTTCGCATCCTCGCTTCCGTGCTGGCCCTGGCCGCCAGCTTGCCGGCCCAGGCCGACTCCAAACCGATCCTGATCGGCCAGACCTATGTGCAGAGCGGTCCCCTGGCATCGCTGGGCACCGAGCCGCTGGTTGGCATCCGCGCCATGCTGAAAGCCGTCAACGCGGCAGGGGGCATCAATGGCCGTCCGGTGGAGCTCAAACAGATGGATGACGCCTACGATGCCGCGCGGGCCGCGGACAACGTCAAAAAGCTGCAAGCCGAAGGTGCGGTCGCCATCCTGATGCCGATAGGCACCACCTCGTCGGTCGGCGCACTCAAGGCCGCCAACGAGCTGAAGATCCCGCTGATCGCTCCCTACACGGGCGCCGGACCGGTCGTCAAATTCTCCGAATACGGTTTTCCGGTGCGCATCAGTTTCGATGAGGAATACGGGCGCATCGTCAACCACCTGTTCACGGTGGGCATCACACGCATTGCCTTCGCCCACAACGACAACCCGGGCGCGCGCTCGGCCATGGAAAGCACGCGCAAATTCATCGAGGAGCGCGGCAGCAAGATGGTAGGCAGCGCCGCCATCCAGAACGACGGCTCCGATGCCGAAGCCAAAGCGGTGGAACTGGCCAAACTCAAGCCAACCGCCATTGTGCTGTCAGCCACCAATGCGGTGACCGCCAGATTCATCAAGGCCTACCGGGCTGCCGGTGCAGAAGCCCGCTTCTACTCCTTCTCGTTCCTGAACGGACAGCAATTGCAGAAGGACATTGGCGCGGATGCGGTCGGTGTGGTGGTGTCGCAGGTGGTGCCCTACCCCTGGAACCCGGCCATGCCCATACTTGCGGAGTACCAGGCGGCCATGAAGAAGGCGGGCGCCACCGAACTCAGTTATGGCAGCCTGGAAGGGTATGTCAGTACCAAGGTGCTGGTCGAAGGCCTCAAGCGCACCGGCGCCAACCCCACGCCTGAATCGCTGAAAAAGGCTCTGGAGAGCTTCAAGTCGCTCGATCTGGGCGGAATCTTCGTGCGTTACGGCCCGACCGACCACCAGGGCATGACTTTCTCCGAGCTGTCCATGCTGCGCAAGGACGGCGGCTACGTGCGCTGATCGCCGACCACAGATCCGGCACCGGTAGCAGCTCAGTACCTCAGTGCACTTCCTTGGCGTGATTGATCGAGTACTTGGGAATCTCGACAGTCACATCGCTTTGCGCCAGCAGGGCCTGACAACTCAGCCGCGAATTAGGCTCCAGCCCCCAGGCGCGGTCCAGCAGGTCTTCCTCGGTTTCGTCGGGTTCGTTGAGCGATGCAAAACCCTGGCGCACGATCACATGGCAGGTGGTGCAGGCCGCGCTCATGTCGCAGGCGTGTTCGATGTTGATCTTGTTGTCGAGCAGCGCTTCACAGATCGAGGTTCCGGCAGGCGCGGAAACCTCGGCACCGTTCGGGCAGTACTCGGGATGGGGCAGTATCTTGATGATGGGCATGGTGGTTCGCTTGTTCAGACCGTGGCGATGTTCTTGCCGGCCAGCGCCTGGCGGATGCCGCGATTCATGCGCTGCGCGGCAAAATTTTCGGTACCGTCGGCGAGCGCCTTGACGGCGGCTTCGATCTGCGCGGCATCACCCTGCTGGCGAATCCGGGCCAGTTCGGCCATCAGGCGGTCGATGCCGGCTTTCTCGGCGGCTTCCAGCAAATCGGCATCGGCCGCCAGGGCGCTTTGGGTGGCCAGCCACATGCGGTCGGCATCGACCTGCGCTTCGGCCAGTGCACGCGCCTGCATGTCCTGCTGGGCGGTGGAAAAACTCTCCTGCAGCATGCGGGCGATGTCGTCGTCGGACAGGCCGTAAGACGGCTTCACGTCGATGCGCGCCTCCACGCCACTGCCCTGCTCTTTCGCGTTGACGCTGAGCAGGCCGTCGGCATCGACGGTAAAGGTCACGCGGATGCGCGCCGCACCGGCCGCCATGGGCGGAATGCCGCGCAGCTCGAAGCGCGCCAGGCTGCGGCAATCGGCGACCAGGTCGCGCTCGCCCTGCACCACATGCAGCGCCAGCGCGGTCTGGCCGTCCTGGTAGGTTGTGAAGTCCTGCGCCATCGCGGTCGGGATGGTCTGGTTGCGCGGCACGATGCGCTCGACCAGGCCACCCATGGTTTCGATGCCCAGTGACAAGGGGATCACATCGAGCAGCAGCAACTCGCTGCCGCCGGCATTTCCTGCCAGCTGGTTGGCGGAAACCGCCGCGCCGAGCGCCACCACCTCGTCGGGGTTCAGGTTGGTCAAGGGCTCCCGGCCGAAAAAGCCGCCGACCGCACGGCGCACCTGCGGCATGCGGGTCGAACCGCCCACCAGCACCACGCCCTGCACATCGTCCTTTCCGAGTTCCGCGTCGCGCAAGGCCTTGCGCACCGCCGTCAGCGTGCGCTGCGTCAGCGATGCGGTGGCCGCCTCGAAGTCCGCCGCCTTCATGTCGAACTGGACGTTGGCCCTGGTCAGGCGTGCGGAGAATGCGACCGAATCGGTAGCAGACAAAGCCTCCTTGCAAGCCCGCGCGGCCTGCAGCAGGGTCGCCTTGTCAGCCGGCGTCAACGTCTCAGCGGCCACACCGGCCTTGTCCAGCACCCACTGGACCAGGGCCCGGTCGTAGTCGTCCCCGCCCAGCGCCGAATCGCCGCCGGTGGACACCACTTCAAACACACCCTGGCTCAGGCGCAGGATGGAAATATCAAAAGTCCCGCCGCCCAGGTCATAAATCGCGTAAACACCTTCACTGGCATTGTCGAGTCCGTAGGCGATCGCAGCCGCCGTCGGTTCGTTGATCAGGCGCAGCACATGCAGGCCGGCCAGTTGCGCGGCGTCCTTGGTCGCCTGGCGCTGCGCGTCATCGAAGTAAGCCGGCACCGTGATCACTGCGCCGAATATCTCGTCGTCGAAGGTGTCTTCTGCCCGGTACCTCAGGGTCGCGAGAATCTCGGCGCTGACCTCGACCGGGCTTTTTTCGCCGGCGACGGTCTGAACGGCAACCATGCCCGGCTTGTCAATCAATTCGTAGGGAAGCTGCGCACGGCTGGCGATGTCCGCCATGCCGCGCCCCATCAAGCGCTTGACCGAGGCAATCGTGTTCTTCGGATCATCCACCTGCGCAGCGAGGGCCTCGTAGCCAATCTCGCGGGTCACGGACCCCGACGCGTCCATGCCATAACGCACCACACTGGGCAGAATCACCCGGCCCTGGGCATCGGGCAGGCATTCAGCCACGCCATTGCGCACGCTGGCCACCAGCGAATGGGTGGTGCCCAGGTCGATGCCGATGGCAATGCGCCGCTGGTGCGGATCCGGCGTCTGGCCGGGTTCGGAGATTTGCAGTAAGGCCATGGGTCTGGGGTTGCGCTGTATTTGTTATGAAAGCCTATTGTCCCAGCGCGTCGATGCGCGCATCGACCTCGCCGGCAAAACGCTCAATAAACATAAGGCCTCTCACCTGCCGGGCCGCCGCCGGAAAATCCTTCGCCACGTCCAGCAGATGCTCTATTTTTGATAGCTGCTCACGCTTGCTGGACAAGGCTTGGGATGCGATTTCTTCAAGATTTTCGATGCCATCGGCGTCATCCAGCGCCTCGCGCCACTGCATCTGCTGCATCAGGAAGTCCGCCGGCATGGCGGTGTTGCTTTCCGCCTCGATAGCCGCGCCGTGCAATTCACACAGGTACATGGCGCGCCTGAGCGGGTTTTTCAGCCGCTGGTAGGCCTCATTGATACGCACCGACCACTGCATGGCCAGCCGCTGCGCGGCAGCGCCCTGAGCCGCGAACTTGTCGGGATGCGCCTCGCGCTGCAACTCTTTCCAGCGGGCATCGAGCACGGCGCTGTCCTGCGCAAATTGCACGGGCACGTCGAAGAGTTCGAAGTCGTTGGATTGGAGGCTTGGCACGAGAAGCGGTTTTCGGGATGGGAAGCGTAGCGAGCGGGCGTCAGCGAGGGGCGGCCAGCGCGGAGACACCGGAACGTACTGTGGGTACGTGAGGATGGCGAGCACTGCCCGCGCCTCGATCACGCCCACGCAGTAGCTTCACACCCGAAAAGATTCGCCGCACCCGCAGCGATCGCGTTCATTCGGATTGATGAACTTGAAACCTTCGTTCAGGCCTTCGCGCACGAAGTCGAGCTGGGTGCCGTCGATATAAGCCATGCTTTTGGGATCGACCAGCACCTTGACGCCGTTGTCCTCGAAGACCACGTCTTCGGGCGCAATTTCATCGGCGTATTCGATCTTGTAGGCCAGGCCGGAGCAGCCGGTGGTTCGCACGCCCAGCCGCACGCCCACGCCTTTGCCGCGCTTGCTCATGTAGCGGGTGACGTGCCGTGCTGCGGCGTCGGTGAGGGTAACGGACATGGTTCGCAGGTCAGTGAAAAGTTGAGTGGCTTAGTGGGCGTGTTTGAGCTTGTAGTCGCTGACGGCCGCCTTGATCGCGTCCTCGGCGAGGATGGAGCAGTGGATTTTCACCGGGGGCAGCGCCAGCTCTTCGGCAATCGCGCTGTTCTTGATGCTTGCCGCTTCGTCCAGGGTCTTTCCCTTGACCCATTCGGTCACCAGCGAGCTCGATGCAATCGCCGAACCGCAGCCATAGGTCTTGAAGCGTGCGTCCTCGATCACGCCGGTCAGCGGATTGACCTTGATCTGCAACTTCATCACGTCGCCGCATGCCGGCGCGCCGACCATGCCGGTGCCTACCGTGTCGTCGCCCTTTTCGAAGGAGCCGACGTTGCGGGGGTTTTCATAGTGGTCCACCACTTTTTCGCTGTATGCCATTTTGTTTACCTCTGTATATGCTGTGTATTGGCGCTCAATGCGCGGCCCACTGAATCGTTGAAAGGTCGATGCCGTCCTTGAACATTTCCCAGAGCGGCGACAGCTCACGCAGCTTGGCCACGTTTTCCTTGATGGTCGCCACCGCGTAATCGATTTCTTCCTCGGTGCTCCAGCGGCCAATCGTCATGCGCAGGCTGCTGTGGGCGAGTTCGTCGCTGCGGCCCAGGGCACGCAACACGTAGCTGGGCTCCAGGCTGGCCGAGGTACAGGCCGAGCCACTGGACACGGCCAGGCCCTTGATGCCCATGATCAGCGACTCACCCTCAACAAAATTGAAGCTCATGTTGAGGTTGTGCGGCACGCGCTTGTCGGCGTGGCCGTTGAGGAACACCTCTTCCACATCCTTCAGGCCGGCAAGCATGCGCTCATGCAGGGCCCGGATGCGTTTGTTTTCCTCGTGCATCTCGGCTTTGGCAATGCGGTAGGCCTCGCCCATGCCCACGATCTGGTGCGTCGGCAGGGTGCCGGAGCGCATGCCGCGCTCATGGCCGCCACCATGCATCTGGGCTTCCAGCCGCACCCGCGGCTTGCGGCGCACATACAGCGCGCCTATGCCCTTGGGACCGTAAGTCTTGTGCGAGGTCAGGCTCATCAGGTCCACCGGCAAGCTGGCCAGGTCGATGTCCACACGCCCGGTCGCCTGCGCGGCGTCCACATGGAAAATCACGCCTTTTTCGCGGCACAGCGCGCCTATGGCGGCGATGTCCTGGATGACGCCGATCTCGTTATTGACGAACATGACGCTCGCCAGGATGGTGTCGGGCCGTATCGCCGCCTTCAACACCTCGAGGTCCAGCAGGCCATCGGCCTGCACGTCCAGATAAGTCACTTCAAAACCCTGGCGCTCCAGTTCGCGGCAGGTGTCCAGCACGGCCTTGTGCTCGGTCTTGACCGTGATGAGGTGCTTGCCGCGGCTCTTGTAAAAATGCGCCGCACCCTTGATCGCCAGGTTGTTGGACTCGGTTGCGCCGCTGGTCCAGACGATCTCGCGCGGGTCGGCGCCTATCAGTTCGGCCACCTGTTCACGTGCCTTTTCGACGGCGGCTTCCGCCTCCCAGCCCCAGGCGTGGCTGCGTGACGCGGGGTTGCCGAAATGTTCGCGCAACCAGGGAATCATGGCGTCCACCACCCGCGGATCGCAGGGGTTGGTGGCGCTGTAGTCCATGTAAATCGGGAAGTGAGGCGTTTCCATGTGGCTAGCTTTTTATGTCATGGCTGGCGTGCAGCATCAAAAAAAGTCGGCAGTACACCGCCGGTGTTTCACCGGCAGCGACCGACCGGGTCAGGATTTCGAGAAAGCGTTGCCGAGGGCGAACACCGAATTCGGCGCATTCACACGCATCGGCTTGGCCACAGGCGCGGTGAAAATCGCCTTTTTCACCATCGGCGTGTTTTCCACCACCACACCCTTGGCCAGTTGGTCGTCCACCAGCTTTTGCAGGGTCACGGAGTCGAGAAACTCCACCATGCGGCTGTTCAGCGAGGCCCACAACTCGTGCGTCATGCAGCGACCGCCATCACCGAGGCAGTTTTCCTTGCCGCCACACTGGGTGGAGTCAATCGGCTCGTCCACCGAGACGATGATGTCGGCGACGGTGATTTCGGCAGCCTTGCGGCCCAGCGTGTAACCGCCGCCGGGGCCGCGGGTGGACTCCACCAGTTCATGCCGGCGCAGCTTGCCGAACAGTTGTTCCAGGTAAGACAGCGAAATCTGCTGGCGCTGGCTGATCGCAGCCAGGGTAACGGGGCCGTTGTTCTGGCGCAGGGCCAAGTCAATCATTGCTGTGACCGCAAAGCGGCCTTTGGTCGTGAGGCGCATTTTCAAGCTCCTTAAAAAGTTGGCTTGACTGTCGTTTGGCTCACCTTGCAAAGCTTGTGGCCCGCAAGGAACTCTTCTCCACCCACCCCGGCCGAATGGCCTTTTCAGCCCGGGGCTTATTTGTTGTTGACTATTTTGATCAAGTATACCACAGGGGGCGTCCGGTCGCAGTGGCCCGCTGCCCTCCACGACCCGGGCCGATGGCCCTAAAAACGCCGCCTGCCCCGTTTTTTGGAGTCAGGCTCGGCCCGGCAGTTCCCGAGAATGATGAAAGGTTATTCAGGCAGCGCCTGGTCCCGCCGCCGGAAACGGCAAAACGTTGTCGGCGCCCGGCGCGCCGAAGGCCTGCGCCTTGAGCACGTGCAACTGGTCGCGCACCTTGGCCGCCTTCTCGAACTCCAGGTTTTTGGCGTGTTCGACCATCAGTTTTTCAAGGCGCTTGATCTCGCGCGCGATGTCTTTTTCGCTCATGTCCTCGACCAGCGCCTTCTGCAGTTCCAGCTTCTCGGCTTCCTTGCCGGACTTTTCGCTGTAAACCCCGTCGATCAGGTCCTTGATGCGCTTGACGATGCTCTTCGGGGTGATGCCGTGCTCGAGGTTGAAGGCAATCTGCTTGTTGCGGCGGCGCTCGGTCTCGTCCATGGCCTTTTTCATGGAGTCGGTGATGCGGTCGGCATACAGGATGGCGCGGCCGTTCAGGTTGCGGGCGGCCCGGCCTATGGTCTGGATCAGGCTGCGTTCGGCGCGCAAAAAGCCCTCCTTGTCGGCATCGAGAATCGCCACCAGGCTGACCTCGGGAATGTCCAGGCCTTCCCGCAGCAAGTTGATGCCGACCAGCACGTCGAAGGCGCCCAGGCGCAGGTCACGCAGGATCTCCACACGCTCGACCGTGTCCACGTCGCTGTGCAGGTAACGCACCTTGACGCCGTTGTCGGTCAGGTAGTCGGTCAACTGCTCGGCCATGCGTTTGGTCAGGGTGGTGATCAGCACGCGTTCGTTCTTGTCGACACGGATGCGGATCTCCTGCAACACGTCGTCAACCTGGTGGGTGGCCGGCCGCACCTCGACCTCGGGATCGACCAGCCCGGTGGGGCGCACCACCTGCTCGACCACCTTGCCGGCATGCTGCTGCTCGTAGGCAGCGGGCGTCGCCGAGACAAAAATCGCCTGGCGCATCTTGGATTCGAACTCCTCGAACTTCAGCGGCCGGTTGTCCAGCGCGCTCGGCAGGCGAAAGCCGTATTCGACCAGCGTGGTCTTGCGCGCACGGTCGCCGTTGTACATGGCGTTGAGCTGGCCGATCATGACGTGGCTCTCGTCGAGGAACATCACCGCATCCTTGGGCAGGTAGTCGCACAGCGTCGAGGGCGGCGAGCCCGGCGGCGCGCCGCTGAGGTGGCGGGTGTAGTTCTCGATGCCCTTGCAGTGGCCGATCTCGCTGAGCATTTCGAGGTCGAAACGCGTGCGCTGCTCGATGCGTTGTGCCTCCACCAGCTTGCCGTCGCCGACAAACTGCTTCACGCGCTCGGACAGCTCGAGCTTGATGGTTTCGACGGCGGCCATGACCTTGTCGCGCGGCGTCACGTAATGGCTTTTCGGGTAGACCACAAAGCGCGGCACCTTCTGGCGGATGCGGCCGGTCAGCGGGTCGAACAGCGACAGCGTCTCGATCTCGTCGTCGAACAGTTCGATGCGGATCGCCAACTCGGAATGTTCGGCCGGGAACACGTCGATCACGTCGCCGCGCACGCGGAAGGTGCCGCGCGCGAAGTCCTGGTCATTGCGCGCGTACTGCATGCGGATCAGGCGCGAGATCACGTCGCGCTGGTTCAGCTTGTCGCCGGTGCGCGCGATGAACCGCATCTGGGTGTAGTCCTCGGGCGCTCCTATGCCGTAAATCGCGCTGACCGTGGCCACGATGATGGTGTCGCGCCGCTCCAGCACGCTTTTGGTCGCCGACAGCCGCATCTGCTCGATGTGCTCGTTGATCGCCGAGTCCTTTTCGATGAACAGGTCGCGCTGCGGCACATAGGCCTCGGGCTGGTAGTAGTCGTAATAGCTGACGAAATATTCGACCGCATTTTTCGGGAAAAACTCGCGGAACTCGCTGTAGAGCTGCGCCGCCAGCGTCTTGTTGGGCGCAAACACGATGGCTGGCCGCCCCATCCGGGCGATCACGTTGGCCATGGTGAAGGTTTTACCCGAGCCGGTCACGCCCAGCAGGGTCTGAAACACCTCACCATCGTTGAGGCCCTCGACCAGTTGCTCAATCGCTACCGGCTGGTCGCCGGCCGGCGGGTAAGGCATGAACAACTCGAACGGCGAGTCCGGAAAGCGCACAAATTCGCCTGGGGCAGAGGCAGTGCCGGCCTCGGGCA
>JAUXPP010000125.1 GCA_030683705.1 Polaromonas sp.
GGTCGCCATCGTCGGCTCCGGCATCTCCGGCCTCGCCGTGGCCCACGCCCTCCAGGGCCAGGCCGACATCACGCTGTTCGAAGCCGGCAGTTATTTTGGTGGCCATACCCATACCGTCGATGTCACCCTCCCCACCGCGCGCGGGCCGGTCACCCACGGCGTGGACACCGGCTTCCTGGTGTTCAATGAGCGCACCTATCCGAACCTGATCCGCCTGTTTCAGGAGCTGGACGTGGCGACCGCCAAGTCCGACATGTCGTTTTCGGTCAAGGTGCCGGGTGTGTCGCAGGGGCGCGACCTCGAATGGAGCGGCTCCAGCCTCAACACGGTGTTCGCGCAGCGCCGCAACTTGCTGGACTGGAAATTCCTGCGCATGTTGCGCGACATCGTGCGTTTCAACCGCCAGGCCAACGCGCTGGCCGAAAGCCATGCCGAGGCCGCGATGCTGCAGCCGCTGGGCGACTTCCTGAAACAGGGCCAGTACTCGGACGAATTTCGCGACTGGTATTTCCTGCCCATGCTGGGTTGCATCTGGTCCTGCCCGACCGACCAGATGCTGCAGTTTCCGGTGGCCACCATGATCCGCTTCTGCCACAACCACGGCCTGATCCAGGTGGCGAACCGGCCGCAGTGGTGGACAGTCACCGGCGGCGCCCGCAACTATGTCGACAAAATCATCGCCGGCATCAGCGACAAACGCCTGAACACCCCGGTGCAGCGCATCACGCGCGATGCCGGCCTGCTGCGCGGTGGCGTGACCCTGGTCGCCAAGGGCCAGACCGAAACCTTCGACAAGGTGGTGCTGGCGGCGCATTCGGACCAGTCGCTGGCCCTGCTGGCCGATGCTGCGCCGGATGAACGCGCGGTGCTGGGTGCCATCAGTTACCAGCCGAACCGCGCGGTGCTGCACACCGACACCTCGGTGCTGCCGGCCAACAAACTGGCCTGGGCGGCGTGGAATTACGAACGTGCATCCGACAGCCGGCGCGAATCCACGCAGGTCTGCCTGCACTACCTGCTCAACATGCTGCAGCCCCTGCCGTTTGAGCAATCGGTGATCGTCTCCCTGAATCCGGTGCAACCGATCAGGCCTGAGCAGGTGCTGGGCGAATTCGACTACGCCCACCCGGTGTTCGACGCGGCGGCGATCCGCGCGCAACAGGCCCTGCCCGCGTTGCAGGGCCGGCAACACAGCTACTTTTGCGGCGCTTGGACCGGCTACGGTTTTCATGAGGACGGCCTGAAGTCCGGCATGGAAGCGGCCCGCCTGGTGCTGGGCGACTGCACGGGGATCGCCGCATGATTACGCCCGCAACCACCGCCTGGACGCCCTCTGCACCCGCCGGGGCCGCGGAACCGGTGGTGCGGGGCGGCGCTCTACCTACCGTGAAAAGCGTGGACGCACCACTGCTGGGTTTCGGCCAGGTGCGCCACACCCGGCTGAAGCCGGCGCGCAACGCCTTTGCCTACCCCACATATTTCCTGATGCTGCCGCTGCGCAGCATGCAGGCCAGGGGCAGCGGCGCCCTGGTGCGCAACCGCCGGGCTGCCCTGAGTTTTTTCGACAGCGATCACGGCGACGGCCGCGCCGACTGCGTGAGCTGGCTCGATGAATTGCTGCTCAGCGAAGGCATCGCCGATGCCACCGGCGAACTCTGGTTGCACACCTACCCGCGCATTTTCGGCCACACCTTCAAGCCGGTGAGCTTCTGGTACTGCCACCGCCCCGATGGCAGCCTGCGCGCCATTGTTGTCGAGGTCAACAACACCTTCGGCGAGCGGCATTGCTACCTGCTGGACCACCCGCACTATGGCCAGGAACTCAGCGCGGACAAGGTGTTTCATGTCTCGCCCTTCTGCACGGTCGAAGGCCGTTACCGCTTCCGCTTCATGCGCATCCAGAACGATGGCCTGCAGAAAACCGTGGCCCGCATCGACTACGACGATGCCGGCGGCCCGCTGCTGGAAACCAGTGTGGGCGGCACCCTGGCGGCGCTGACACCCGCCAGCCTGCGCCGCGCCCTGTGGCGCTACCCGGCCATGACCTTCGGTGTCGTGGCACGCATCCACTGGCAGGCCTTCCGGCTGTGGTGCAAACGTATTCCTTTTGTCCGCAAACCCGCGCCCCCCAAAAGCTTTGTCACCCGATGAATACTGCCAGCAACCCCCCTTCATCCAGCGCCTCGCGGCTGTCCCCGGCCTTGTCGTCGCTGACACTGCCCGGCGGCACACCCGCCGCGGCGCGCACCGTGCTGCAACTGCTCACGCGCCTGAAACACGGCACGCTGCATGTGCAGTTGCCTGACGGCTCGGTGCGGCACTTCGGCTCGGGCGAGGCGCCGGTGGCCAGCCTGCGCCTGCACAACTGGAAAGTGTGCAGCGCCGCCCTGAAATCGGGCGACATCGGATTCGCCGAAAGTTTCATCGCCGGCGACTGGACCACGCACAACCTCAGCGATCTGCTGGGCGTGCTGATCCGCAACCGCCAGGAAGTCGAGGATGTGGTCTACGGCACCTGGCTGGGACGTTTCGCCTACCGCATCAAACACCTGCTGAACCGCAACACCAAAACCAACAGCCAGAAAAACATCCACGCGCATTACGACCTGGGCAATGCGTTTTACGCCCTGTGGCTGGACGGCACGATGAATTATTCGTCGGCAATTTTCGCCACGCCC
Source organism: Polaromonas sp. (assembly GCA_030683705.1). Lineage (GTDB taxonomy): Bacteria > Pseudomonadota > Gammaproteobacteria > Burkholderiales > Burkholderiaceae_C > Polaromonas. The sequence goes on from JAUXPP010000125.1 coordinate 2,679, forward strand.
GAGACCTCGATGAAAGACGCGCAGGATGCCAAGGTGCGCCGTGCATTGCGCCTGGCCGGCGTCAAGGCCGGCGGCCGCGTGCTCGAGATCGGCTGCGGCTGGGGCGCGCTGGCCGAGATGGCCGCGACCGAATTTGATGCCTCCATCGTCGGCGTCACGCTGAGCACGGAACAACTCGCCTGGGCCCAGGCGCGGCTGGAGCGCGTTGGCGTAGCGCACAAGACTGACTTGCGCCTGCAGGACTACCGCGACATCGGCAAGAACGGCAGTGAGACCTTCGACGCCATCTGTTCCATCGAAATGGTCGAGGCGGTGGGCCGCGAATACTGGCCCGAGTACTTCCAGACGGTCGCGCGCCTGCTCAAGCCCGGGGGCCGCGCCTGCATCCAGAGCATCGTCATCGCTGACGGCCTGTTCGAGCGCTACATCAGCTCCACCGACTTCATCCAGCAATACATCTTCCCGGGCGGTTGCCTGCCCTGCCCGAAAGAGTTCCGGGCCCAGGCGCAAGCCGCCGGCCTGGAAGTGATCGACGAGTTTTCATTCGGCCAGGACTACGCCCGCACGCTCCAGTTGTGGCGCGAAGATTTCATGGCACAAGAGTCACGGGTGCTCCAGCTCGGGTTTGACAAAAGGTTTATCCGCATATGGGAGTTCTATCTGGCCTACTGCGAAGCGGCTTTCACCCAGGCCAATACCGACGTCGTGCAGTACACGCTGCGCAAGGCCTGATCACCGCGCTGCTGGTCCTGCTGTCTGCGGGTGGCGCTGCCTTTGCGCAGCCTGCGGCCGGGGACACGCGCGCGGAACTGCAGCAGGTCCTGCCGCAGGCGCAGCTGGTCGGCAAGGGGCGGTTGACCTTCTGGGGTTTCCAGGTCTACGACGCGCGGCTGTGGGCCAACCCCGGCTTCGGGGCGGGCAGCTTCACGGCCGAGCCGCTGGCGCTGGAGCTGGCCTACCTGCGCGACTTCGACAGCCGGGCGGTGGCCGAGCGCTCGATCAGCGAGATGCGCCGGGCGGCTCCGGTCAGCGAGCTGACGGCTGAAAAATGGATGAACGCCATGGCGCGGGTGTTGCCCGATGTCAAAAAGGGCGACCGCGTGATGGGCGTCCACCGCCCCGGCGTCGGCGCGTCGTTCTGGATGAACGGCAAACCGCTGGGAGACATCCGGGACGCTGAATTCGCGCGGCTGTTCTTCGGTATCTGGCTGGCGCCCACCACGTCGGAACCCGGCCTGCGCACCGCGCTGCTGGCCGGGGCAGCCCCTTGAAACCTGGCATCCGCCATCCTTTCGGCTCGCGCAATGGCCTGGCCTACGGCCTGCTGGGCCTGCCGCTGGCTTTTGTGGCGCTGCCGCTGTACGTGATACTGCCCAACCACTACGCGCGCGAGTTCGGTGTGCCGCTGGCCACCCTGGGCGCGGTGTTGCTGGGCGCGCGCCTGTTCGACGCGCTGATCGATCCCTTGCTGGGCCGCATGAGCGACCGGCTGTTTGCACGTTCACCCGCAGCGGTGCTGGGCATGGGCGCCATCGCTGCGCTGCTGCTGGCGACCGGTTTTGCGCTGCTGTTTTTTCCGCCGGTGGACACGCCGGCGGCACTGGTGGCCTGGGCCAGCGTGATGCTGATGCTGACCTACGCCGGCTACAGCGCGCTCAGCGTGGCGCACCAGTCCTGGGGCGCGATGCTGGGCGGCGACGAACGCGAACGCAGCCGCATCGTGGCCTGGCGCGAAGGCCTGGGCCTCATCGGCGTGGTACTCGCCTCGGTGTCGCCGGTGGCTTTCGGCCTGCCCGCCACCACGGCGCTGTTTTTTGCCGTGCTGGCCCTGGGCTGGCTGGCCTGGACGCGGGCCGACCGGCCACTGCCGCAACCGGCGCTGTATGGCGGCAAGGGCCCGTCGATCTGGCTGCCGTTCAAACATGCGGGCTTTCGCCGCCTGCTCACGGTATTCATGCTCAACGGCATCGCCAGCGCCGTGCCGGCCACACTGGTGCTGTTTTTCATCCAGGACCGGCTGCAGGCGCCGCAAAGCATGGAACCGCTGTTCCTGGGCAGTTACTTCCTCAGCGCCGCGCTGTCGATTCCGCTGTGGCTGGCGGTGGTCAAACGGGTCGGCCTGGCGCCAGCCTGGCTGCTGGGCATGGGGCTGGCGATTGCCACCTTCGGCTGGGCCACCCAGGTCGGGGCGGGCGAGACCACGGCGTTTGTGATCGTCTGCGCGCTGTCGGGCATCGCGCTGGGCACCGACCTGGCACTGCCGGGCGCGCTGCTGGCCGGTGTGATCCAGGCCAACGGCCAGTCGGGCCGGGCCGAGGGCGCTTACTTCGGCTGGTGGAATTTTGCGATCAAGCTGAACCTGGCGCTGGCCGCCGGGCTGGCGCTGCCGCTGCTGGGCCTGTTCGGCTACGCGCCAGGCGCGCGTGATGGCCAGGCGCTGGACGCGCTGCTGGTGGCGTATTGCGTGTTGCCCTGCCTGCTCAAGCTGGCGGCAGCTAGCTGCCTGTATTTCCTGGTCATCAAACATCCTCAAGAGGTCTTGCCATGAACCGTTTTTTCTTCCGGAGCGCTGCGGCGCTGGCCCTGTGTTTATCCGTGCTGGCCGGTTGCGCCGGCCCGCAGATCAGCGACTACGCGGCTGAAAAGCCGGTGCTGGACATGCGCCAGTATTTCAACGGCACGCTGGACGCCTATGGCGTCTTCACCGACCGCTCCGGCAAGGTAGTCAAGCGTTTCACCGTGGTCATGACCTGCAGCTGGCAAGGCCCGCCCGGCGCCGAGACCGGGGTGCTCGACGAAGCCTTCACTTATTCGGACGGCAGCACCGACCGCCGTATCTGGACGCTCAAGCGCACGCCGGACGGCAAATACACCGGCACCGCCGCCGATGTGGCCGGGCAGGCCCTGGGCGAGGAACAGGGCAACACCTTCCGCTGGGGCTACACCCTCAAGCTGCCGGTCGATGGCCGCGTGATCGAGGTGCAGTTCGATGACTGGATGTATTTGATGAACGAGAAAGTCATGCTCAACAAGGCGGTGATGAGCAAGTTCGGCTTCCGGCTGGGCGAGGTCACGCTGTCGTTTGTCAAACGCTGAGCCTTTGCCCGCCCCCTTCAAGAAGAAAAGCCCTCCAGCCCCCGTCCAGCAAGCGCCACCAGCTATTATTTTTATAACAGGCACCCCATGTCCCAGAACCCGCAACTGAACGACTGGCACGGCAAGACCGTGTGGCTGGTCGGCGCCTCCAGCGGCATCGGCGAGGCCACCGCGCACGCGCTGCATGAACGCGGAGCACGCGTCGTCGTGTCGGCCCGCAACAGCGCCGCGCTCGAGGCGTTTGCGCGCAGCCACGCCGGCGCTGTCGCGCTGCCACTCGATGTCACCGACCCGGCGGCGGTCCGGGCTGCGGCGCAGGCCGTGCTGGCCGGCGGGCCGCTGGACCTGGTGATGTATTGCGCCGGGTATTACAAGGCCATGCGCGCCACCGGCTTCGACCTGGCCGACATGCTCAGGCACCAGCAGGTCAACTACGTCGGCGCGCTTTACCTGCTGGACGCGGTGCTGCCGGCGCTGCTGCAGCGCCGCAGCGGCCACATCAGCCTGACCGGCAGCGTCGCCGGCTACCGTGGCCTGCCCAACAGCCTGGCCTACGGGCCGACCAAGGCGGCGCTGATCAACCTGGCCGAAACCCTGTACCTGGACCTGCAGGGCAGCGGGATCGGCGTGAGCATCGTCAACCCGGGTTTTGTCGAGACGCCGCTGACGGCACAAAACAGCTTCGACATGCCGGCCCTGCTCACGCCGGCGCAGGCGGCCAGCGAAATCCTCGCGGGCTGGGCGCGCGGCGAGTTCGAGATCCACTTTCCCAAACGTTTCACCCGCTGGATGAAAACACTGCGTTTGCTGCCGCACGCGCTGTACTTCCCGGCGATCCGCAAGTTCACCGGCCTCTGAGCCCGCCATGACACCCGCCATCACCCGCTTCGTGCATTTTTTTGAAGGCCTGGAGCCCGCCAGCGTCGCGCGGCTGGGCGAGGTGTACGCCAGCAAGGTGTACTTCAAGGACCCCTTCAACGAGGTCCACACCTTGGCCCAGGTGCAGCAGATCTTCAGCCACATGTACGTGGCACTGGACCGTCCGCGTTTTGTCGTGACCGGCCAGGTCAGTGAGGGCAGCGAGTGTTTCCTGACCTGGAACTTCGAGTTCTACTTCAGGAAGCAGCAGCCGGCCGTGCTGCAGACGGTGCGCGGCAGCTCCCACCTGAAATTTACCGAAGCCGGCCTGGTCGACTACCACCGCGACTACTGGGATGCGGCTGAAGAGCTGTATGAAAAACTGCCGCTGCTGGGCAGTTTGATGCGCTGGCTTCGCAAACGGGTGAACAGTTAGCCCGCGCCATTGCTCCTGTTTTTATAGCTGTTCACGCTTGTCCATAGCGGTCTGGCGCGCGATTTGACTTGAAAAACTCAGGACGGCTGGGTGTCGATGAAGCTGGGGCGCTGCGCCAGCTTGTCGTACAAACGCGTCAGGTTGGGATGGGGCGTGCGCCAGTCGATCTGCGCAAAACGGAAATCCAGGTAAGCGAGTGCGCAGCCGACGGCGATGTCCGACAGGCTCAAATGAATGCCGCTGCAAAACGGCTTGTCACCCAGGCCGGTGCTCATGGCCTGTACGGTGTCGTTGATTTTTTTCATCTGGCGGTCAATCCAGGCCTGACTGCGCTGCTTGTCGCTGCGGCCGGCCCAGGTGGCTTCCAGCCGCGCCAGGATGGCCGCGTCCATCAGGCCATCGGCCAGCGCTTCCCAGGTCTTGACCTCGGCGCGTTCGCGCCCCTGCACCGGGATCAGCTTGCCGACCGGCGACAGGGTGTCGAGGTACTCGACGATCACGCGTGAGTCGAACACCGCTTCCTCCGAGCCGCTGGAGCCTTCCATCACCAGGCAGGGCACCTTGCCCAGCGGGTTGGACTCGGACATGCTGGTGCCGGCCGCCCAGACGTCTTCAATGACAAACTGGTAGTCGAGCTTTTTTTCGGCCATCACGATGCGCACCTTGCGCACATAGGGACTGCCGTTGGATCCGATGAGTTTCATAGATGTGGTGTTGTAGCGTGGGGCCGAATTCTGGCGTCTTTTGCATTCTATCGAGTAAGCCCCGGCCGGTGAGCATCCGCCCGCCAAACCGGGCCGGCGCGCGCTGGCGGCACAGGCCGGCCGCCTACAATTGGGGCATGAACCCGTCCACCAGCTTCACCATCACCGCCCTGTCCCCGCTTGACGGGCGTTACGCCGCCAAACTGGCGCCCTTGCGGCCGCTGATGTCGGAACTCGGTTACATGCATCGCCGCGTCCAGGTCGAGGTGGCCTGGTTCATCGCGCTGTCGGACGCCGGCTTTGCCGAATTCAAACCCTTGAGCCCCGGAGCACGCACTTACTTGCTGGGCCTGGTCAAACATTTTTCCGAAGCCGATGCGGCCGCCATCAAGGAGATCGAAAAAACCACCAACCACGACGTCAAGGCCGTGGAGTACTGGATCAAGTCGAAATTCGAAGCCAGGCCGGAGCTCGAAGGCGCCAGCGAATTTGTGCATTTCGCCTGCACCAGCGAGGACATCAACAACACCAGCCATGCATTGCAGCTCAAAAGCAGCCGCGAGCAGGTGTTGTTGCCGGCCCTCGACAAGGTCATCGCCCAGCTGCGCGAGATGGCGCACCGTTATGCCGACCAGGCCATGCTCAGCCGCACCCACGGCCAGACCGCCAGCCCGACCACCGTCGGCAAGGAAATCGCCAACGTGGTAGCGCGCCTGGTGGTGGCGCGGGAACGCATCGCCGGCGTGCAACTGATGGCCAAGATGAATGGCGCCGTCGGCAACTACAACGCGCACCTGTCGGCCTGGCCCGAGTTCGACTGGGAAGCGCTGAGCCGCCGCGTGATCGAGTCGCCCGAGCCGCTGGGCTTGGGCCTGACTTTCCAGCCCTACAGCATCCAGATCGAGCCGCACGACTACATGGCCGAGCTGTTCGACGCGGTGGCGCGCACCAACACCATCCTGATCGACTTCGCACGCGACGTCTGGGGCTATGTCAGCGTGGGTTATTTCAAGCAGCGCCTGAAGGCCGGTGAAATCGGCTCCAGCACCATGCCGCACAAGGTCAACCCGATTGATTTCGAAAACGCCGAAGGCAACCTCGGCCTGGCCAATGCGCTGCTGCGCCACCTCAGCGAAAAGCTGCCCATCAGCCGCTGGCAGCGCGACCTGACCGACAGCACCGTGCTGCGCAACATGGGTGTGGCCTTCGGTTATGCGGTGCTGGCCTACAGCTCGCTGAGCGTCGGCCTGGGCAAGCTCGAGCTCAACAGCGAGGCGCTGGACGCGGATCTGGACAGCTCCTGGGAAGTGCTGGCCGAGCCGATCCAGACCGTGATGCGGCGTTATGGCGTGCAGGGCGCCTACGAAAAGCTCAAGGAAGTCACGCGCGGCAAAACCGTGACGGCCGAGGCCCTGCACGAATTGATCCGCTCGCTGGAGATTCCGCAGGCCGAGAAAGACCGCCTGCTGGCCATGACGCCAGCCAGCTACACCGGCAAAGCCGCCGAACTCGCCAAACGCATCTAGCCGGGCCCCGGCATGCGGGCGCCGCAGGCCCAGCATTCCTCAAAACCACCTTCGACGGTTTCGCCGCAAGCGCACAACCAGTGCCGCTGCGGCGGGTTGCGCAGGCTTTGCAGCAGCAGCTCGGCACGCGGTTTTTCATGGTCGTGGGCCAGCCAGATTTCGGGCTGGCACTGGTCGGGCGGCAATTCGCCGGCGACGCTGCCGAGGAAATAACGCTGCACACTGGCCGAAAAGCCGGCCTGTTGCAGCGCATCGGCCCACAAGGCGGCAATCGCGATGTTGGGGGCACGTGTCAATCTGAGCATGGAGCCAGTCTACTCCTGAATTGATAGCTGCCTGCGCTTGCCAGATGTGGCCCGAAGGCCAAAAAGGCTTCAACTTTTGACGGCTGGCGGCTCCGGCAGCTCATCCTTTTTTTCCAGCGCGCGGTCGGCGTAGCGGCCAAAACGCCAGGCCGTGTCCTCCTGGGTGATGCGGCGCCAGGTGCTGCGCTTGGCAGCCGGGCTCATCTCGGGCCAGTGCTGGACTTCCTCGAACGTGCGGCCGCAACCCTTGCACAGGTCGTCGCCCTGGCTGGTCGAGCAGATGGCGATGCAGGGGGTGTCGGCGGTGGTGTCGTACCAGGCGCGCCAGGCCGCCATGGCTTTGGGCGGAAAACCCGCCTCGTCCGCCTCGTCCTCGTGGTAGAAAACCATCAGCGCATAGACCTCGGCCAGCGCGCGCAGCTCCGGCGCCAGGGTGACGCCGTCGGGCGACGGCTTTTTCTCGCGCCAGTAGTTGATGGCGGCTTCGATGTCGGTGATGTGGATGCCAGGCATGCGGGCTTTGCGATCGGAAGAGGAACAGTGGGGGCTGAAAACCGGGCCGCCGCGGGGACGGGGTTTGCCATTGCCGGCTGGGCCGTGAATGATAGGCCAAGCCGGCGTCCGGTCCATGCCGCAGGCGATTTTTTCGCGGCAGGGACGCCGGGTTTTGCAAAAATTTGCAATTTGTTGTCAAATACACGGTTCCGAAGGGGAGTAACTCCCTCGTCCGGCCAGATCGGGACCGCCCCGCTGCCGGACGTTCAGCAAGTCGTCATTACGAAGTTCACACTTCCGGCTTGCTGGACATGCAGTGCACCTGCATGTCGAGCCAGACCTTCGATTGAAACCTGAACAGGTTTGGATCGAGGCGTCGCGGCACTACCCCGCCACTCACCACCTGCCCGGTTCACGAAGCCGGAAGTCCGCCCGCAGGATTTCCATGTCGCAACCTGACGTGAAAGTGTGAAATGGAATTATTCTCAACGCCCTGGTGGTCTGCCCTGCTGGCCATCATCCTGATCGACCTGGTGCTGGCCGGCGACAACGCCATCGTGATCGCGCTGGCTGCGCGCAACCTGCCGCCCCACCTGCAGAAAAAAGCCATTGCCTGGGGCACGGTCGGTGCCATTGCCGTGCGCTCGGTCATGACCGTCGGCGTGGTCTGGCTGCTCAAGATCCCCGGACTGATGCTGGTCGGCGGCCTGGGCCTGCTGTGGATTGCCTACAAGCTGCTGGCCGACCAGGGGGAAAAGGAACACGACGGGCCGGTGGCCAGCACCTTCTGGGGCGCGATGAAAACCATTGTGATTGCCGACGCGCTGATGGGGGTGGACAACGTGCTGGGCGTGGCGGGCGCCGCCCAGGGCTCGTTCGACCTGGTGGTCATCGGTCTGCTCATCAGCATCCCGATCGTGGTGTTTGGCAGCACCATGGTGCTCAAGCTGGTCGAGCGTTTCCCCATCATCATCAACATTGGTGCGGCGGTGCTGGCCTTCACGGCGGCCAAGATGATTGTGAGCGAGCCCCTGCTGGACGCTGTCTACGGCGGCCCCGGTGCGCCGGCCGCCTCCGCCGGAATGACCACCGCCGCGCAATGGGGCACCTACGCGGTGGCCGTGGCCGGTGTGCTGGCCGCAGGCTGGTGGACCACGCGCCGCGCCAAAACCGTCGCGACAGGCACTTGATCACCGGGCCAGCCGTCGCCAGCGGGGAAATGATGGACAACATGATTGTGTACCTCGACGAGGCCGCCCATGCGCTGGCGATCCTGCCGGCCCTGCTGCCTGCGGCTCAGGTTCGTCCCCCCGTCCGCTGGATCGTGGTGGGATGCGCCCCCCGGGTGACCCACCACGTCAGCAAATGGGTGACTCACAGCGCTCGCCAGAACTGGCGCGGCAAGTGGGCCGACAAGGTCTTCTCGCAGGTGATTCCCCTGCTGCAGGCCCCCGGCGACGAGGTGGTGACCCAGATCGCCAGCGGGCCGCTGTGTGACTTGACGGATGCACTGATGAGCCAGTACGGCGCCGGGCGTGTGCTGGACGCGCGCCGCCCCAAGCTCGGCAATGCGCTTCAGCCGGTGACGCGCCAGCCCGCGGCGCAGGGCCCGTCCGTCTGGGCCTGCGCCGCCATGATGGCGGGCAGCGGCATGTTGCTGGCGGTGGACTGAGGGCACGGCCCCGACGGGCGCACCGCTTTGCTGCAGGCCGCGCCGGTGCTATTCTTGCCTCCATGAAACTCATCATCAAATGGCTTTGCAGCGCTGCCGCCTTGCTGGCGGTGGCCTACCTGTATTCCGGCGTGAGCGTGACCAGCTTTCCTGCAGCACTGCTGGCTGCAGCCGTGCTGGCAGCGCTCAACACCGTGGTGCGCCCGGTGCTGATCCTGCTGACCCTGCCGGTGACACTGGTCACGCTGGGCCTGTTCCTGTTTGTCATCAACGCCCTGATGTTCTGGGCCGCCGCCAGCCTGCTCAGCGGCCTGCACGTCACCGGCTTCGTGGCAGCGCTGATCGGTTCGCTGATCTATTCACTGCTGCAGCTAGCGATCGAGTTTCTCCTGGAGCGCCTGCTCCCGAAGTAACTGCTCGATTTCGCGCGTGCGCGTGTCGATGATCGAGCCGTCGATGTGGGCGCTGGCCCCGGAACCGGTGTCGCGACCGCTGCGCATCAGGTCCTGCGCCGCCTTGAAGCGGTCCCGCGCCGCGCCGTAGTCCAGCTGGGCCACACGGCTTTCGGCATCCGAGCGGATCGCCCTCAGGGTCTGGCCCTGCCGGCCTTGCGCCGTCGCCAGCAGTTGCCAGGCCATCGCATCCCGGGGGTGGGTGCTGACCCAAGTCTGCAGGCGCTCCGACACGTCCTGCGGGCGGCCCGCCGCCAGGTCGGCCTGGGACTGCAGCAACATCGCCGCGCGGCTGTTGACGCTGGAAAGCCTGGCCGCCTGCGCCGCACCCCCCGCAGCAATATCGATTTCCAGCGTCAGAAGTTCCAGCGCCTGCGTCATGGCCGGACTGGCGGCTGCCGCGGTTTGCAGCTTGTCCGCCAGGCTGCGTGCCTGGCTGTGCTCACGCAGGCGGGTGGCAGCCAGGGCACCCGCGTACAGCGCACCGACATCGCGCGGCGCCATGGCAGCGGCGGCAGTTACCCGCTGCGCCTCGGTCAACGCGAGGCGCAAGGCCTCCACGCTGGAGTTGCCCAGCACGCGCGCCCGACCGGCCATCATGGCGTGAACCAGGCGCGCACGGCCGGCTTCAGCGGAAACAGCTGTGGGCGCGGACCCCTCGAGCTGGAGCCGGCTTTTGGCCTCACCGATACGTTCGGTGGTCAGCGGGTGACTGCGCAGATAGGGATAGGAGCCGTTGTCGTTGAGGCGCGAGGCCTGCTGCAGCTTGTCGAACATGCTGGCGAAGCCCTGCTGGTCGTAGCCGGCATCGGCCATCACACCGAAACCGATGCGGTCGGCCTCGCGCTCCATGTCACGCGAGAAATTGAGCTGGTTCTGCACCGCCATGGCCTGGCCGCCGGCAATGGCTGCATTCGCAGCATCCGGACTCTTGCTGGCCGCCATCATGCCGAGGATCATCGCGGCCAGTAGCCAGGGCATCTGCTGGTTCTGCTTGCTCATCAGGCGGGAGATATGCCGCTGGGTCACATGCGTCAACTCGTGCGCAAGCACCGAGGCCAGCTCGTCCCGGGTTTCCACCACGCTGATCAGGCCCAGATGCACGCCCAGGTAACCGCCCGGCAACGCGAACGCATTGACCGTGCGGTTGCGTATCAGCATGATGTCCCAGGCGAAGCGTTCTTCGAGTTCGGCACCGAGCTCGCCGCGCGCACGAGCGGCAGTCATCAGCGGTTGCCAGATGCCTTGCAGGTAGTCACCGAGCACCGGGTCGTCCAGGTAGTCCGGGTCGCGGTAGATGCTGCTGGCAATCCGGTCACCCAGCCGCCTTTCCGCACTCGCCGCAAGCTCGGAGGTATCGCCGAGCGCTGGCAGGGAGCCGCCGGCGCGAACCGGCGCCTGGGCCTGCGAGAGCCCCGCAGATGCTATTAAAATAATAGCTGCCAGCGCAAGTCGGCTATGGGTAAACAGCCTTTTGGATGCGGAATTCTCAGAAAGAGTCGATGGGAACAAAAGCAGTCACCTCGGTAGTGTTGAGATCGATCACAGCCGTCCAGTACCTGTCGCGGCTGGCCATCGGCAGATAAGCCAGGGTGGCCGGGGACGTGCTGGCGGCCCGGCCGGACCTCAGCGCGTCATCAATCAGGCCGGCCTGGGCCGGGAAACGTGTCTTCAGCTCACCCAGCGGCCTGGCCGCCGCCCGGATCTGCGGTGCGGCGCTGGCGTAGTCCTGCCACAGCGCAGGCCTTGCGCCCAAGGGGACCCCACCCAAGGCACCCACGGTCATGTCCAGCTTTTCCCGGGCGTCGCGGAATGCCCGGATCGACAGCAGGGTGGGCCCGGTCCAAGGCAGGTGCTGCAACGCGGGCGGCGCCTGGCCCAGCTCTGACTCGACCACCTCGATGGCATGCACGACGCGAAAGCGGTCCAGCTCGAACACCAGGTGCACCGGCCGGGCCACCGCGACGGTCCACAGGCCGTAGACCAGGGCCGCCATCTGCAGCAGACCAATCATGGCCAAATCGCGGCGCAGCTCCCCGGCGGGCTTGGCGCGGTTGAAGACGGTCAGTGTCAGCAGTGGACCCAACACCACGTCCACCACCATCACGATCAGGAACAGCGCGCGGCCGCCCGAAATTTCCCGGTAGGGGTAGGGATACCAGATGCCGAACACCAGGGCTGCGGCAACAGCCGCCACCGCCAGACTGATCATCAGATGGATGCCCGCCGCCGAAAGGCGGCCGCTTGCGAACGGTCGTGGCATGGACAGGGTCATGGCAGACATGCTCTTATGATGAGGGATGCTTGTAAAGGTTTCGTAACAGTATGACCACGACTTCAACGCTGACACATTTCGACGCACAGGGTCAGGCCCACATGGTGGATGTCGCGGCCAAGCCCGCCACCCACCGGGTCGCCGTAGCGCAGGGCCGTATTGTCATGGCCGCGGCCACTCTGGCCATCATCCTCGAAGGAACGGCAAAAAAAGGGGATGTGCTGGGCATCGCGCGTATCGCCGGCATCATGGCCGCCAAAAAAACCAGCGAACTGATCCCGCTGTGCCACCCGCTGGCCCTGACCCGCGTGGCGCTTGAGTTCACGCCCAATGTGGCCAGCGCGAGCATCCGCTGCCTCGCCACCGTGGAAACCGTGGGGCCCACCGGAGTGGAAATGGAAGCCTTGACCGCGGTGCAAGTCGCACTGCTGACCATCTACGACATGTGCAAGGCGGTGGACCGCGCCATGGTGATCAGCGATGTCAAGGTGCTTGAAAAACACGGCGGAAAATCGGGAAGTTTCGTCGCCGCGGCCTGACGGCCGGCATCCTCAATCTGCCGTGCCTTCCGCAATGCCGAGGGCATCGCGCCACAACGCGTGGTTTTGCGGGAAGGCGGCGCGATAGCGGGCCAGATGGAGCAGGGCCTCCTCATCCCGCCCCAGCATGACGGCACTTTCTATCAACTTCTCGATCACCCTCGGTTCGGGAGAAAAATGCAGCAATTCACTGCTCTGGGCATGGATCTGCAGCGCGTTGGCCGGCGTCAGCGGGGTGAGGCTCAGTGCCGCGAACTCGGCCTGGCGCCGGAACAGGCGCGTGGCGCTGACTTTTGCCAGCGTGTTGTCGCGATAGGCAGGATGGCGCTGCGCAGCCCCCAGATAAATCTGGCTGACCCGGTGGTAGTCCCACGCGGCATAGGCCACCGCCGCCAGGATGACCAGACCGGCGACGGCAACACCATGCCTGGCCACCCCGGCAAACGTGTCACCCGGCCACGGGACATCGGGCCCGTCACCGCCACCTGCCCGCGTTGTCCAGAGCAGGTAGACACACAGGCCGGCAGCCATCTGGAAGGGCCCGTACCAGAGCGGATATTCAAGCAGGCTGTGCAGCCCGATCAGCGCCAGGACGGCCCAGGCCATCTGGCGCGAGGCATCGGTTTCCCGCCATGGCCGGGCGCGCCACACCAGCCATGACAGGCCAGCGCAAAGTGTCGCCGCGAACGGCACACCCAGCTCCACCGCCAGATGCAGGGGCAGGTTGTGCGCATTGTCGAGGATGTCGCAAAAACGCTCACCGGGATACAGGGTCATGTAGTGCGCATAGTCAAGCTCCCCCCAGCCCCAGCCGAGCCACGGCCTTTCTCCGATCAGGGTGAGCACGTTGGACCACAGCGTCAGGCGGCTGGCACAGGCGGCGTCTCCGGCCCGAAGACGAGCCACCATGCCGTACTCAGAGATATCCAGGCCAACCAGCCACGGAAGGGCGACCATGGCGATTGCATACGCAACTATGGCGGTAACCATCAGGCGGTGCACTCCCGGCTTGCGCCACATCCCCCACCAATACAGCAGCGCAATAAGAAGGACCAGTTGAACAAGGCCGGTACGGGACGAGGAGGCAGCACAGGCGATCGCCAACAACGCGGAGATCGGCACGCTCAAAACGCGCCAATGCCCGTTCGACTCCCGTGCTGCCACAAACCACACCAAGGCCATCAAACCGATGTTTGTCAAACTGGCGAAATGGTTTCGCTGGCGCAAGTTGCCAACCGCATCACCGGGGCCCGTCTGACTGAGCCAGGGAGCAAACCCGGCGGCCTCACCAAAATATTGGCAAAGGCCGCCCAGACTGCTCACCAAAGCCGCGAACAACCAGGCTGAAGCAGACCGGGACGCAAGCCAACTTGCGTCGGGTCGCGTCGACATCCAGGAGAGCAAAAACACCAGCACGGCAAGACAAGACCACGCCAATAGAAGCGGCACGATGTGCGGCGAAGGGTTGGTCGCAAATGGATTCAACCATGGCAAGGCGACGAGGAGCGCGACCATGAGAGCCGGGACATGTGGAGACATGCTAAAAATGAAACCCCCGACCCGTCACACGGCTCTGCGGGAGCGCAGCAATCGCCAGCATGGTGAAACGGGAGCTCCCATCAGGGAGAAAGAAGGCCGCGAACGCTAGCAAGGCCATGTTATCTGTTCGTCCTGAATCGATACCGGTAGATCTGCCAATCCGCCCGGTGACCGGAAAGCCGTCAATTGGGACCTTCTGGAAGGATTGCGATCAAGCCAGTTACTCACGAAGGCTTCATCGTGTCCGTCCATAGTCGTCTTCGAAACGGACGATATCGTCTTCACCGAGATAGCTGCCCGATTGGATCTCAATAATTTCCAACTCCGTCTTTCCTGGATTGCGCAATCGGTGAACCTCGCCGATAGGAATGTACGTGGATTCATTCTCTGTGAGGAGAAACGTCCTTGTTCCGCAAGTGACTTCTGCCGTTCCTCTCACGACCACCCAATGCTCGGCCCGGTGATGATGCATCTGCAGACTGAGAGAAGCATCCGGTTTGACGAAAATTCGTTTGACCTGAAAACGCTCCCCCGCTTGTATCATGTCAAACCAGCCCCACGGGCGCGCGACCCTTCTATGCTGCTCCGCCTCAGGAATTTTCATCGTTTCAAGCGCAAGCACTACCGTGCGAACCTCTTCCGCATGAGTGCAAGCCGCCACCAGCAACGCGTCTGGCGTATCAATGATGAAGAGGTTGTGAGTGCCCAGCGCTACGACAGGCCTGCTTGGCGCATGAATATAGGTACCAGCAGCCTGCAACGCCAAGCCTTGTCCGACAACCCGGTTTCCTTGAGCGTCGGGCAAACTCAGTTCGGCCACAGCATTCCAGCTCCCAACGTCACTCCAACTCCCGGAAAAAGGCACAGTGACCACTTGATGGAAATGCTCCATTACTCCATAGTCAATACTTTCTGCGCGACACGAGATAAAGGCATCCGGTTCAGGCCGGACAAAAGCGCCATCCCGAGATGCCTGGCTAAGCGCTTTACGGCAATTCACCAAGATGTCGGGGGCATGCTGCTCCATTGCGTCCAACAACACGCCGGCGCGGCATAGAAACACGCCGGCATTCCACAGTACATTACCCTGCAGCAACAAAGATGCGGCATCCTCCGCGCTGGGCTTTTCAATAAAACGTGTCACCGTCAAAGATCCATCGCCTCTTGCAGCTCCTTTCTGGATGTATCCGTATGCCGTGCTGGGATAAGCCGGGACGACTCCAAAGGTGACTATCGCACCCTGCCCGGCCGCAACGACGCCTCTCTCCACCATTGCGGCAAACCCGCCCGCGTCTGGTATGTGGTGGTCAGCTGGACAAAACAGCAGGAAATCGTCAGGGCTCATGTGCAGTGCTGCCAGCGTCATGGCGGGTGCTGTGTTGCGGCCCACAGCTTCTAGAATAATGTCGCCTTGTACCCCCGCAGCTTGCATAGCCTCCATCACAAGAAAACGATGTGGCTCGGCAGCCACACAGAGGACTCGGCCAAGCCCCGGCGCCGAAATTTTTGCTACCCGTTCGAGTGCGAGTTGCAAGAGGCTTTTGCCATCAATCAGCGGAACAAACTGCTTTGGCAATGCCCTGCGGCTAAGCGGCCAAAGCCGGGTTCCCGTACCGCCACAGAGAATGACAGGAATAATCATTTATATAAGTATTTGTGTATCTGACGAGGGTTAAAGGGCTCTTGGACTCCGACATTTCACGGATCTGATCGCTTACCCCTTTTACTCAGCTCTGACCCGCTTGCTGACTGCCTCCCCCATTATGGCAATGATCGTTCAAGCGCCTCGCCAGCGCCCCCGTCCCAGCCTTTCCCTGGCCTTGGGGGCCGCCCCGAAAAACCTCAACCTTGGCTGGTCGAAACAGCTTCTGGTCGATGACAAAGGGGACTTCGTAATTTAGGGCGAACAGTTCGCCTGCCATCGCTGACGATACAAAACACCATTCAACTCGGGCTTCAGCGGAAAGTTGTTGGAGTGACGCGCTAGCACCTCTCGACCTTGACCACGACACGGCGCAGCAGCTAGTCCCTGGTCGAATAAAACACCGTCAGCACAGCACCCTGGTCGCACCACATGGTTGTGCCGACTCGGTGATGTGTGGATGAAGCTCGGAATGGCGCGTAGGGCTCGTTGGGGTACAACGGGCGTGTGATGGCGATCAGATGCTGCGAAGATCGGCACAAATTTGCCAAGACCGGGTGGAGTTCGTGCTGGCAAGTATGTTGCGCGAGATCTTACAGCGAACGCCCTGTGGTACAGCCGCTTGGCTTGGCCGCGCATATTGACCTCGATATCGCGCAGCGACTCACGGCATCTCAACTGCGCGAAGGCCACGGCTAAGAACGAGGGCCAGGCAATTGAAGCCATGCCTTGCATTCACCCCAATGGGCGGCCACGCAGCGTGCAAGCGCGACATGAGTCTGAGGCTCGACGTTCAAATCGTCACCCGACAAACACGCCAAATCTCGCAATAAACTCATTGATTCACTACATCGCGAAATGAAAACATTGGGACACTACTGCTGCCTAACGCCGTTAGAACACACCTCCCAATTTGACAAATGCAAAGTCATGTATCCGGTAAGGCCTTGGTCGCAGATTAAATTTTAACAATCTCAAACTTAGGCAGCGGAAAAACCAGACTTCTACCTTTCATCGCCGGCAAGGATTCAAAAAATTTCCTGAAATGCCAAGGCAGTATCAAAAGATAATCCGGGTTCGATGCGAGAACCTGTTTCTCCGGAACCAGTGGAATAAACGTACCTGGGGTAAAAGACCCAAATTTATCCTCGTTAACTTCGCCAATTTCACGTACCAGTTTGTCATTGATTCCGAAGTACTGCAAAAGTACGTTTCCCTTGGTGGATGCCCCCAATCCGCAAACAGTTTTTCCGTTACTTTTGGCTTCCTCGAGAAAGTCCGTTAAGGCGGCGCGCGCCTCCTCCACTCGAATTTTAAACGCGTCGAAAGCACTTGCAGTATCGAGCCCAAGTGCATCTTCGTCTTCAAGGATTTTTTCAAGCCATTCGGTATTAACTTGCCTCTTGGAATTCCGTTTGGCTGCTGTTATGGAAAAACTACCGCCATTAACTTCATTGAATTCAACATCCAGCACCTTGAGCCCAGCTTTATCAGCGATCCAGTTAATTTGCTTAAGGGCGTAAAACTCCAGATGCTCGTGACAGATGGTATCGAATGAATTTGTTCGAAGCATAGAGGGCAGGTAACTCTGCTCAAAAATCCACACGCCCTCATCGGCAAGAGCTCCTTCAATTTCACAGGCAAAATTAATGGGATCCTCCAAGTCGTAAAACATCGAAAACGAGGTGATCACTTTGGCTTTTTTGCCTGCCAATCTTGTAGCAATTGCTTCTGCGGAAAAAAAGTCAGCTATGAGCGTCACTTCAGCAGGGTAATACGACGCGAATTTTATGCCGGTCGGATCCACCCCAATGAGCTTGTATCGATCCTGCGGATAGGCGAGCAGGGTTGTGGCATCGTTGCTTCCTACGTCAATGACGAGGTCACCCAATTCGAGGACTCCTGAAGCCAGGATTTTTGATACCTTTGATTGAAGGTGGCGCACCATGCTGGCATTGAGCCCCGACCGATATCCATAATTTAGGCCGTACATCTCGCTGAGGTCATAGCTTTGTTTTAATTGCACGAGACCGCAACCATCCGCAGCAAAGCATTTAACCAACTCAACGGGGCCAGTTGTGACTTTTTCAGAGCGTGACCTGGGAAATACACCCGTTAAAGCCTGATCGCCCAGCGCCATTACCGTAGCGAGATCGTCACCACCGCATATACGGCAATTTGAGATAGTTTTGAACATTTATTGATTACCCCGGATGAGGGTCGGTGATGCCTATTCGTGGTGGTCCAGCGACTGGTAACCGTGACGTTTGACCAATTCGTCCCGCTCTGCCGACTTGAGATCTTCTCTGACCATCTCCGCCACAAGCTCGTGAAACGTGATTTTGGGAGTCCAACCGAGTTTTTCTTTGGCGTTGGTTGCATCTCCAAGCAGGGTCTCCACTTCTGTCGGACGGAAATACCTTGGGTCAACCGCCACAATGCATTTTCCCACCACGTCGTACCCCTTCTCTTCCAAGCCCTTCCCCTCCCACCTCACCGTACTATTGAGTTCCTTAGCAGCCGAGTTTACAAAATCTCGCACGCTATATTGCAGCCCCGTGGCAATCACGAAGTCTTCTGGTTTTTCTTGTTGCAGCATCAGCCACTGCATTTCTACATAATCTTTTGCGTGACCCCAGTCACGCTTCGCATCCAGGTTTCCCAGATACAGGCAGTCCTGCAAGCCCAGCTTGATGCGGGCCATGGCGCGCGTTATTTTCCGGGTGACAAAATTTTCACCGCGCACTGGGGACTCGTGGTTGAACAGGATGCCATTGCAGGCGTACACCCCATACGCCTCGCGGTAATTCACAGTAATCCAGTAGGCGTACAGCTTGGCCACGGCGTAGGGGCTGCGGGGATAAAACGGCGTGGTTTCACGCTGTGGAGTCTCCTGGACCAAGCCATAAAGTTCGGAAGTAGACGCCTGATAAAATCGGGTTTTACGCTCCAAGCCCAGTATCCGAATAGCTTCCAAGATACGAAGCGTGCCGATTCCGTCAACATCCGCCGTATATTCCGGACTTTCAAAACTCACGGCCACATGACTTTGCGCGGCCAAGTTGTAGATCTCGTCGGGTTGGGTTTGCTGAATGATTCGTATCAAGTTCGATGAGTCAGTGAGATCGCCATGATGCAGAAACAGGCGAACTCCTTGTGTATGCGGATCACGATAAAGATGATCTATGCGTGCCGTATTGAATGATGAAGCCCGACGCTTGATGCCGTGCACGATATACCCTTTTTCCAGAAGCAGTTCGGTCAGATAAGATCCGTCTTGGCCTGTAATACCGGTGATTAAAGCGACCTTTGGTTTCATAACATTCCAGTAGTTTTTCAGCGGAGGACTAGCTGTTGGGACTCAAAACTCGCGTCTGGGCCGGTTGAGGGTTTTTAAGCAATCGAGTCATTCGGGTTGCTTTGATTTTGTTCAGACTCAGGATTGGTGGGATTTCGTAAAGGCTATGCGGAGCATAGTATGTAAATACGGCAATCCAGATTTGCGACTTAAGCCCTTTCGTTTACCCAGCTGTATCCGAGTTATTGGATCCGTCTTTTCTCGGTCACGAATCAATTCCACGAAGTAGGGATTCCTTGAGTAATCAAAATACGATTGGCGATTACCGAAAACTCCCCCTTAGCGACCGGCATTCTGTAGGCGGCATCCAGTCCTGTTGCGCCCGCGGTGAGCTCTGAATTCGTCACTCGCTTTCCCTTGTGTGCCAGTAATTCAAGATGTCCTGCAAAGTCTTTTCCAGCGGAATTTGCGGACGCCAGTCCGTTCGTGAGTGCAGACGCTCGAAGCTACCACGCATTCGTCGCCGATCACTGCTGCGAAGGCGTTCAGGCATAACCTCTATGTGCATTTCGACCCCCGCAGTTTTACACAGCATAGCGATGACTTCCCGCAAGCTTTTCTCCACGCCCGAACATACGTTATATATTTCACCATTGACGCCCGACTCAAGCAGCGAAACGTAGGCCCTTGCAATGTCACGCACATCGGTAAAGTCCCGCGTGGTATCCACGTCACCTGTCTGAAGGATGCGATCCCTCTTGCCCATACGCGCGCGCGTGATTTGCTGGGCAAAATCGGCCACCGCAAATCGCGTTGTCTGGCCTGGCCCAATATGATTAAACGGTCGTGCCATCACGATTTCGAAAGGCCCTGCTTGACTCCACTGGTAGCAAAGGGCTTCGGCGGCAACTTTGCTTACGGCGTACGGATTTTGCGGTTGCAGGGTTCGATTTTCAGCGACCGGCAGCTCTGTTTCAGGTACGACGCCGTATACCTCCGCCGATCCTACATATAGAAATCTCCCCTGAAATCCAGCGTCCCGAAGCGCATTCAGGAGGTTCAAAGTTCCAATGAAATTGACTTCATAAGTTTCCATAGGATTCTCAATCGCGCCACCGATTGAGCTTTGGCCGGCGAGATGAATTACGGCAGTTGGAGACAGTCGGCTCACCGCCTGGCGAACCCCGGCTGGGTCCCTGAGATCGACAAACCTGCCGCTGCCCCCCAAATCCACCGCGTTTACAAGTGGGCAAATGTGCGCGCCCACAAAGCCCGACAAGCCAGTAACCAAAATCGTCATACCGCACTCTAACGTAAAGCAGATAGCCACCAGCGTATCGCACAACCGCAAAGTCGACAAACGGCGTCCATATGCGCGAGGAAGGTGGCCCGCCTCGGGCACTTCTTGCGCTATATTTGACCATGGCTGAAATGGACGAACGCTACCTGAATGTCAATCGCTTCGGCGTCTTGAGCATCCCGGGTCCCCTGTGGCTGGCCATGGCTTTTCTGGGCCGGCACTGGCTGCTCCTCATCATCACCCTGGCCTCGCGCAGATCACCTGACGCCATCCAGCTGGCCAGCAGCAGCCTGTCTGCCGCCGTGCTGGTCCTGGAATCTCCTGTGTTGATCCTCGCCTATGCCGGCTTTTCCCGGCACCCCTCGGCCGGCGCGTTATTGAGATCCATCTGGCGCCGTGGACGCGCCATTCTGGCGGCCACAGCGGTCATCAATCTCGGCGTGCTCGCCTGGTTTTTATGGCATGCCGACGTGTGGCGGCAGCCGGAGCTGTTTTTGGCAAGCTGCGGCCTGCTCGATATCGCCATTGTTTATGGCATCTACAAGTCTGCGTACATCAAACAGGTTTTCATGGAGTTTCCTGCGCCTGCTGAGTCCGGAGGAACACCTTCATGATCCGTGTTTTCATCGGCTTTGACCCTCGCGAGACGGTGGCCTGGCATGTGCTGACCCACAGCATCCTCGCGCGCTCGTCACAACCCGTGAGCTTCATCCCGCTGGCACTGAACAACCTGAAAGAGCTGATGTGGCGAACGCGGGATCCGCTCCAATCAACGGATTTTTCCTTTTCCCGCTTTCTCACACCCCACCTGAGCAACTACGAAGGGTGGTCCCTGTTCATGGACTGCGACATGCTGGTGCTGGACGACGTCGCGAAGTTGTGGGCGCTGCGCGACGAGCGTTACGCGGCAATGTGTGTCAAGCACAACCATGTCCCTCTCGAGTCGTCGAAATTCCACAATGAAAAGCAGACGGCCTACGGCAAGAAGAACTGGTCAAGTGTGGTGCTTTTCAACAATGCCAAGTGCCGGGCGCTGTCGCCGGAGTTTGTCAATACCGCCAGCGGCCTTGAACTGCATCAATTCAAGTGGCTGGGCGATGACAGCCTGATCGGCGAGTTGCCGGCCGGCTGGAATCACCTGGTCGGTTATGACAAGCCGAATCCAGACGTAGCCAATGTGCACTACACCAGTGGTGGCCCGTATTTCAACGAGTTCACGTCCTGTGACTATGCAAGCCCCTGGTTCGAGGAAAAGCAGCACATGCTGCGCGCCGATCAACGGAGTTGAATCGACATCCCCAGGGTGTATGCCGGGTTCTTGGCCCGTGAATCGCGATGGTACCGGGAGCATCGCTCAACCGGCGGCGTTGCAAGGTCTGGATTTCTGTTGCCTGCCGATGCGGGAGCGCATCCGGCCCTCGCCCCTGTGTGTCTTGTCAGCGCTTGCGGCTGATATGGACAATCACGGCTTCTGTGGCAAAGTCCACGAAGGCCTTGGTGTACCCAAGCTCCGTCAATGCCCAGCGGAAATGATTTCCCAATCGGGCCCGGGCTAACCAGCCCAACTTGTGCGTGTCGTGAAATTCCACTGCTTTGGTACAGGCATCTTCCGTGATCCGCGTCAGGCGATTCACGGAGGGGCGTTTGCCCGGCTGACTGTCAAGCGCGGGTGGATATCGCTTGGCAATCTGGGCTGCCAGATCAAGCGCAAATTCCCTGATTTCAGATTTTCGCCCTGGGCGAAGAAAGCTCAACATCGAAGTCCTGACTTGTGGAAAGGCACATTGCTGCGCCCTTCCACAATCTAAAGTTAAGCGATCAGGTACCGCGGCAAGAAGCGGGTGCGTACTTGGCAATGGATGCGTTGCAAGTCCATGTCACGGTCTGGCCCGTCCATGTCGGCGTCAACGTCACATTGAACGAATCGGTACCGATGACGCTCTTGGACGTGATGACGATCGTTCCCGAAGTGTCCACAGAACCTGTAGACACAAATTTCGAGGAGGAAATGCCAAGCTGGATGGCACTGGCAGCCGTCGCACCGATGTCCATGGTGTTGGCCAGTTGTGCCGCTTCAGTCACGCCGGTGCGAGCCGAAGAGCCAGCCAGGATCACTTCGGAAGCGCGAGCGCGAACGGTGTAGTCCTGGTAAGCAGGCAGCGCAACCGCCGCCAAAATACCGATAATCGCCACGACGATCATCAGCTCGATAAGGGTAAAACCCTTCTGCATAGATTTCATAAGAACTCCTTGAAAGTTAACCGAATGCGCGACAGCGGTTACGGTCGTGCGAGCTAAAGCAGCAACTCCCATGCCATGCTGAAAATGCGCAAACCAACGGGTTTTTCGTGAAAATCCGGGTTTTCAATCAGAACGTGCGACAAATTTGTCAGTCCTTGATCAAAGAATGTCTTTTAGGCGCCGGGTGGCCTCGCCGATAAGACCCGGCCAATCATTGGGTGTCGGCTGCCTGAGCACGGTGACGTCCGGATACCAGGGCATGTGGGCCGTGTTCAGGCCGTAGCGCCATTCCGGAATGTACGGCGCAAGAACCAGCACCTTTTTACCCAGCGCGCCGGCATAGTGAACCGTGGTGTTGCACACGGTCACAACGCAGTCCAGCGCGTCAATCAACGAGGCAAACTCGTCCAGATCCGCAATGGCTTCGTCCCAGTGGGTCAGTTTGACATTGGCCGCGGCCGCGATTTTCAGCTCCTCCTCCACCGATCCATATTGCAGGCTGATCCAGGTCCCCTCAACCGACCCTGTCATGGGCGCAAGTTCTGACGGGGACATTGAACGCAAGACTTGCCGGGTCGCCTGCAAGCCCCCACGCCAGGAAACGCCAATCCAGGGAGGAGGTCCAGCACTTTCAAGCTTTCCCCGCCAGTACGCGACACGGTCGGGGTCCGCCTTGAGATAAGCCTTGCGCGGAAAGGCGTCGAGAGAGGATCGGAAATACTGCGGCAAATCGCCCAGCGGAACAAAATAATCCACATCGCCAATTGTTTTTGCCCACGCCATCTTCCTGTCTTGAAGCGTATGAACAATTTCACAGCCGGGAAATGAACGCGCGAGCGTCGGGGCAACCCGGCCTATCACCTCGACGACAACCCGGGAAGGCTTCAAAGCCAGCAAGTCAGGCAAGCACGATGCCAACATGACCTGATCACCCAAGCCCTGCTCGGCCAGAACGACGATGCATTTGCCCTCGAGGGCCTGCCCTTGCCATTTCGTGAAAGGCAGAACCCGGTATTGTCGGGAATACGCCAATCCACGGTAGGCATAGTCCGGCCACCCTTGCTTGAAATCCCCCAGCAGCAGATTGATTTGTGCACGCTGCATGCGCAATCCAGCGTCATGGGGCTGGAGCGCCAACGCCTCGTTCAACAAAGTCAAGGCTTTGTCGAAATGACCGCTGTAGGCCTGCGCAACCGCGTAGGAAACAAGAAACACCCCCTTGCGGTTTGGCTCCTTTTCAATAAGGTCGTCAAACAGCGCTATGGCTTCACCATACTGGCAAGCTGTCGACAAGGTTGCGGCCAGTTGCGCCTGATGGACAAAATTCGGTTCTATCTCGAAGAGTTTTCGCCTGAGCTCCAGTGCCTCGGCATGTTTTTCCAGATTGGTGAGCGTCTGCGCCAGGTCGGACAGCACCTTTGGATTTTCGAATCCGACCTCTCTGGCGCGAGTCAGGTAAGTCCGGGCTTCGGCGTTCTCGCTGGCAGCCAGAAACGCCGCGCCCAACGCCGCAAGTGCTTGACCATCTTCAGGATGCTCGACCAGATACGCCCGCAACACATCCATCCCGCTTTGAAAATCCCCCAATTTGCGGTACAGCGCGTCGAGTTCACATACCGGCCCGGCAAGATCGGGCCATTCCATGCAGATGCGCTCTCCCTTCGCCAGGGCGGCTTCGGCCTGTCCGGTTTTTTTCAGGGCATCAACCTCATCCCAGGCTTGCCGCCAGGGTTCGCGTTCAGCATCCGAAGGAGGCTCATCGGTGACCTCAGGCGCCTGGGCCGCGGGACTGAAGACGGCGCCGGCCGCCTCCATTTCCACTTCCAGGCGAGACAGATTCTGCAAAGCCAGCGCGAACGACGGGTCGAGCTTCAAAGCCTTTGAAAAACATGCATGCGCTTCCCCGGCCTCGCCTTTGGCAAGATAAACGACGCCCAAATTGTTCCAGACCGTCTTGTCTCTGTCATTCAGCCGCAATGCCTGGATCAACGGCAACTCCGCTGCCTGAAAATTCCCTATCGTGACCTGGGATACGCCGAGTTGCGCGAGGTAACGGGAGTCATTGGGTGAAATCACCTTTGCAAACTGGGCATGCTCAATGGCGGCCTCCGTATTTCCCTGCTCGAGCAGCAGAAGCGACAAGCCGTAATGCGCGTCCGCAAACCCAGGGGCCTCTTTAAGGACCGCACGAAACCCGTCTTCGGCATCCGCGTCCCGCATCTGGCGGAATGCAATCTCGGCAAGAATGCAGTCCCTGGTCAAATCGCGTCGTGGTGTTGCCGCATGAAGTTGATCTGCGGCTTCCTGCGCAGCCGGGAAATCACCGGCATCAATCAGCGCGCGAACCTCTTCCACTGACCAGAAGCGTTTTCCCGATGAAAAAAGTGTGCGTACCAACTGCTTGAGCATGAGCCAGATCCTGATGAAAGGAAAAACAGCATCATATCGATGCACCAGGGCCATCCATCCGACAGCCGGCTCGTCAAAGGGGCCGCGGCGTTATTTGATACAGACCGACCGGACCATCTTTATATCGGTCAGCCCCATCAACACCTTCTCCATGCCGTCCATTTTCAGCGTCCGCATCCCGCTGTTGACCGCGGCTGCAAAAAGCTCTGCGACCCGGGCCCGTTCCTGGATCAGTTTCTTTGCCGCATCATCGGCAATCATCAACTCGTGCAGGCCAATGCGGCCCTTGTAACCCGTCTGATTGCACTTGTCGCAGCCCACGGCCCGGTAGAGGGTCAGCTGGCCGTCTTTCCCGTAACGCTCCATCCAGTCGTCAAGCAGGGCCTGGGCTTCACCGCCGGGATCGGTTTTCCAGGCTTGCGTATTGCGCAGCTCTTCGGAATACTCCTTGATGAAATCCTTGAGCTCCTGCGCATCGGGCTGGTAGGCCTGCTTGCAATCACACAACTTTTTGGCAAGTCGTTGCGCCAGGATGCCGAGCAGGGCGTCCGCGAAATTGAACGGGTCCATGCCCATGTCCAGCAGGCGCGTGATCGATTCAGGCGCGGAATTGGTATGCAGTGTCGAAAACACCATATGCCCGGTGAGCGACGCCTCCACGCCCATGGACACGGTTTCCTTGTCGCGTGATTCGCCGACCATGATGATGTCGGGATCGGCACGCAAGAAAGCACGCATCACGAGTGCGAAGTCGATCCCGGCTTTCTTGTTGATCTGAACCTGGCGCAGTCCCTTCTGCGTGATTTCCACCGGATCCTCGGCGGTCCAGATTTTGGTGTCCGGGGTATTGAGGAACTTCAGGATGGAATGCAGCGTCGTGGTTTTTCCCGAGCCGGTAGGGCCACACACGTAAAACAGGCCATAGGGTTTGGATACGGTTTTTTCGAGACGTTCCTTGTTGTGTGCGGTCAACCCCAGCTTGTCCAGGGGAATCGGCTCACCGGCCGCCAGTATCCGCATGACCACGTCCTCCACGCCGCCGGCCGAGGGGATGGTGGCAACGCGCAATTCAATGTCGAGTGGTCCGTATTTCTTGAACTTGATCTTGCCGTCCTGCGGCTTGCGTTTTTCCGAGATATCCAGGTCACACATGATCTTGAGCCGCGTCACCATGGCCTGCCTGAACTGCGCAGGAACCTCGATGTAGGGCAGCAGGCTGCCGTCGATGCGAAACCGGATGCCGGTCTTGGCCTTTCCGGGCATGGGCTCGATGTGAATGTCGGACGCCTTCTGCTTGTACGCGTCGATGATGACCTTGTTGACAAACTTGACCAGCTCGTTGTCCGCGGCAGCAGATTCCATCGCGGAATCATCGCCGGCGTCATTCTCCAATGGCGAGTCCATGTCCGCCAGCAACTGGTCTATCGAACCGCCTTCATTGCCCGCGCCAAACAACTGGCCCAGGGTTTCATCAAACTCAGTTTGAGTGGTGACGCAGTAGGCGAACTTGCCCATTTTGGGAAACACCTGGGGAACCACGCGGGCGCCACGCACCGCTTCGGGGTCCACACACATGATGACCAGCCCCTCAGGTGTCTCCTCCAGCGGCATCCAGCCCTGCTGCTCGACAAAATGCCGCTTGAGCAGCCCATGCAACATTTCAGAGCGTATGCGGCCCGGGTTAAACGCCTCGTAAGGCACGCCGAAAAATTTGGCCAGCGATGTCCCGATCTGCGCCGGCCGAATCCGGTAGTCGGCCATCAGCAGATGCTCGACCGACTGCATCTCGTCGCGCGCCTTCTGCACGCACTGCTGCAATTCGTCCTGCGACAGCACCCCGTCTGCCACCAGGCCGTCGTATTTGGTGGCCCTGCGCCGCTGTCCGTCCTCGACCTTCTGCAGGCGCTGGCGAATCGCAATCCCCAGGGTCTTGCACAGCTGCTGCGCACCGTCCTCTTCAAGCCGGCCAAACGGCTGGTCGCTGCGGTTATTGATCACCTGCAGGACACCGTACAGCGTATTGCCGTCCATCACCGGGGCGACGAGCATCTGCTTGGTGCGGTAGCCAGAGCGTTTGTCCACTTCCTGCAGGAAACTCAGGCCGGGGTGTATCTTCTTGAGCGCCTCGTCGTCGTAGACATCGACGATATTCACCATGCTTTTCGACATGGCCACATAACCCGCCACGCTTTGCGCACTGATCGGCAGCTTGAGGTCGCGACTGGTGTTCAAGCCGGTTTTGACCTTGGAAACAATGGACGTGCGGTCTTCGTTGACAGCGTACAGGGTCAGCCGGTCGGCATTGAACAACTTGCAGATGTCCTGGCTGGCTTCCAGCATGATCTGGTCAATGTTTTCGGTCTCGTGAATCCGGTTGGTCACCAGCTGCAGCTGGCGAAAGTAGAGCGCTTCAAACGTGACCCCGCGCTCCTGGGGCGGAAGCATCTGCGAGTCGAAAAATTCGTCCTCGGGATCTCGTTGCAGTACGGCACTCATAGTTCGAACTCCTGACCCGCGCGTAACCAGCGTATGTCATGGGTGACGTTGGGGCCGAACGGCGCCGTCTGGTCAAACCGCTGTATCTCGGCCATGATCAAATCGGTCTCCGCTGGCTTGGTATGGGTGATGTAAATGGGGTAATTGCGGCCCTTGTCGATGCAGTCGAGCTCGCCGGCCAGCGCGTGCGGCGACAAGTGCAAACTGCGCACGGCCAGGTCGCGCTCCCGGTTGCTGAAAGCGGTTTCAATCACCAGCATGGCCACATTGAGCTGATTGATGCGGGCCCACAGCGCCGGGTTTCGCTCGGTGTCTCCGGTAAAGACCCAGCAACCGCTGCCCGCGGCAACCGCATAACCAACCGCAGGAACAGTATGCACCGCCGGCAGCACTTCCACCAGCTTGCCGGCAAGCAGCAGGGTCTGGCCGACAACCAGCGGATGAAAACTGACAAAGGGCGCCTCTGGCGCCGGAATCCGCGAAAAGTCTGGCCAGATGGTGTTGTTGAAGATGTGTGCCCGAAGCGCATCGATCGTGCCCTGCAGCGCATGGATCTGTATCGGGCTCGTGCGTTGGGCGGCAATCGCATCCACCATCAGCGGCAGCGCAGCCACATGGTCGAGATGGGAGTGCGTGAGCAGGACATGGTCAATGCCACGCATCTCGTCCAGCGTGAGATCGCCAACACCCGTCCCTGCATCAACCAGCACGTCGTGGTCGAGCAGGAAGGACGTGGTCCGGCAGTCCCTGGCAATGGCTCCCGAGCACCCGAGTACGCGTACTTTCATGGTTTTTGTGGCTTGATGCCCCGGCTGGCTGCGTTTATTTGGTTTCGAAGTTGGTTGCGCCATCCCACCCGGGATCGAAGGGCAACAGCCTCATGGAGGCTACACGCTCCGCGTACAGGCGGTAAAGGTACTTTTGCGCATTCATCCGCTGTAAGTTGAGCAAATGTACATCGCAGTCATCCCAGGCCTGGTCACGGTAGGCCTTGAGGGCCAGGGCCCATTCCTTCAGTTCGCCTGCGCTGCGGCCGTCGAGCTCGCTCAGGGGCGCCACCGGCCAGAAAATGGCTACGGCCTGGTCCTTGCCCTTGACGCGGACCCTGTCAAGCTCCTGCCATGCAAAATCGGGCGCGAGCTTGCGTGTAGCTTCGCTCACCACCGTGTCCACGCCGTAGGTCTTGGACAAGCCTTCCAGGCGCGATCCGAGATTGACCGAGTCGCCGATCACGGTGTAGCTGCGGCGGATATCCGAGCCCATGTCCCCCACACACATGCTGCCGGTGTTCAGCCCGATGCCGATGCCGATTTCCGGCAAGCCCTTGGCACGATGCTCCTCATTGAGTTGCTGCACCGCGTGCACCATTTCCCGGGACGTCTTGACCGCCAGGCTGGCATGCTCCGGCGTGTCCACAGGCGCACCCCAGAACGCCATCACGCAGTCACCCATGTATTTGTCGATGGTGCCCCGGTTGCCGCGAATCAGGTCCGTCAGCCGGCTGAACACACTGTTGAGCAGCGCCTGCAGCTGGGTGGGTTCCATGGTTTCCGACATTTTGGTGAAGCCACGCATGTCGCAAAACATCACGGTCAACTCCTTGGCCGATGCCTTCATGCTGTAACTGTCCGGGTCCTTGACCATTTCGTCCACCAGTTCCGGCGGGACATAGGTGCCGAACAAATTTGCCAACTCGCGCTTGGACCGGCTTTCCACAAAATAGCCGTAACTCATGTTGAGTGCAAAAGCGGTCAACGCCATCACCAGGGCCGTAGCCAAAGGCAACACCAGGCCATGGGCCGAGAACAACCAGAAATTCAGGCCGGCCAGGACCGCCACCACGCCCACGCTTGTCGCCACGGCCTTGGGGGCAGACAGCATGGGCAAGGCAAACGCCAGGGTCAGTCCGGACAGCACAAGAACCAGGACTTCATAACCGAGCGCGTAGTCCGGCTTCACCAGCACCTTGCCATCGAGAAACCCTGAAATCACGTTGGCATGGGTCTCGACCCCCGGGTATGTCTCCCCCACCGGCGTTACCCTCAGGTCCAGCAGACCGGGGGCAGTGGTCCCGAGCAGCACAATCCGGTCCTTCAGCTGGCCCGGCGCCACCTTTTGGCCCAGCACATCGGAGGCCGAAATGTATCTGAACGATCCGCCACCGACGCCACCCGGTCCCCTGAAGGGCACCAGGGTCGCGACCCGATCATCCACCGGGATGGCCAGGCTCTTGCCGGCCTGCTTCAGCAGAATGCTCTCAAGCCCCTGGTAGTTCCGGGTCAGAAATCTTTCCTGGGGAAAGCCTGGCTCGACGGCAGGCAAACCCGCCAGCATGCGAAACATTGCCAGCGACAGTGATTCGTAATACTGGCCCTTGTATTCGGCAAGCAAGGGGATGGAGCGCACAACACCGTCACCTTCGGTGATGGAATTGAAAAAACCCGCCATGGGCGCAGCCTTGACAAGACTGTCGATGTTGGAACCATAACCATTCCAGCTGGTGACCTGGATGGGCCGGCCCTTCATCGCATCACGGTTCATCACCGGTGCGGGCAGGGCGCCATTGATGCGGCCATCCCGGTCGCTGGTGAAGTAATACCCCAGAACCACCGGTCGATTGGCAATCGATTTTGCAAAAACGGCGTCGTAGTCGAGGCTGTCCTGGATCTGGCCCAGCTTCTCGGCAAAAGCCGGCTGGTCCCTCATCTCGTTTTGCGCCAGTTGCTTGAGCCGCTTCAGGCCGGAACTGTCGTCGGCCTCCGCGAAAACCACGTCAAACCCCAGCAGCGCCACCTGCTGCCGGTCCAGCAGCTCGTCCACCAGCTCGGCCAGCCGGTTGCGCCCCCAGGGCCAACGGCCAACCTCGGCCAGGCTTTTTTCATCGATATCCACGATGACGATCCGCTCGTCCAGCGTCCTGGGCATGGTGGCACGCAGGCGGGCGTCGTACAGAATGTGGTCCAGGCGCTGCAAAACATCGAGGCGAAGCACATCACCGGCATGCAACAGCGCAAACACCAGGGGTATGAGCGTGACGGCAATGCGAGGCCAATGCCTGGAAAGAAGTCGCATGGGGCCTCCCGGAAAGCGGCGCCTGAAAGCAGTGTTCCGGTCAGCGACCGTCAAACAGCCGGATCAACGCTGAACAAACTGCATTTGTGTCCCTGCCAGCTCAAGGACATCGCCATTTTTCAGGGACACCGGCTCAACGCCAATGGGCGCGCCATTGAGGGTGGGTTTGCTGTCCCCCTCAACGTGAGCCACGACGAAGCCCTGCGGCCTTTTGGTGATGGCCGCAACCGCCACGCCGGGTTTGCCGATGGTGGTCACCACCTTGACCAGCGCCACCTCCCGCCCAGCCGCGGCACCCGACATGACCTTGATGGCCGCATTGCCGGTTCCGCCCTCTGCAGGGGCCGCCGGGGCCGCACTGGCCGCCGGCGCGACCGATCCGGCCTTGATGATCATGGTTTTCTCGAAACCGGCACTGGCCACTTCATTGACGTACTTGATCTTGTACTTGCCGATCTCCACCGTATCGCCGTTGTTGAGCTGCTGCTTCTTGACGGCCTTGCCGTTGAGATAGGTGCCGTTCGTGCTGTTCAGGTCCTCGACGAAAACTTCATTGCCCGACATCTGCAGAACAGCGTGCTCCCCGCTCACGGCCAGGTTATCGATGACGATGTCGTTGTAAGGCCGCCGGCCCAGGGACGTACGGTCCTTGGTCAGCTGTACCTCCTTGATCACGACACCGTCAATCGAGACGATCATTTTCGGCATGGCCGACTCCTGTCTGTTTTTTCTATGGCATTCATCTGCTATTTTCCCAGCATTCTGGACAGCAGCCCGCGTTTGGACGCGGCCTCTTTGGCCTGTACCAGCAATACTGAAATATTATCCCGACCGCCGGCATTGTTGGCCGCGCCCACGAGGCTGCGGGACATCTGGTCCAGCGACTTCGACCCCGATAGAATAGCCGCAATCTCCTCGTCACCAATCATGTCGGAGAGGCCATCGGAACACATCAGGTAGATATCACCCAGTTCCACGCGGTGTTCGTTGACTTCCAGCAACACCGCGTCCTCCACGCCCAGGGCCCGCGTGACCAGGTTTTTGTTCACCGAGGTGAGCGCCTGTTCAGGCGTGATCAGCCCCGCATCGATCTGTTCCTGCAACAGGGAGTGGTCCTTGGTGATCTGCTGAAGCTGGGCGTCCCGCCAGCGGTAACAGCGCGAATCGCCGATATGGCCGAGCATCAGCCGCGTGCTCTGGAACACACCGACCACCAGCGTGGTGCCCATGCCTGAATATTGCGGATTGGAGTTGGCGGCATTGAATATGGAATGGTTGGCGTTTTCAACGCAAATTTCCATGGCGCGCCTGACTTCCTTGGAGTTGGCATGTTTGCCGGCCTGCGACAACCATCGCGCGAGTTCCGACTTGATAAAGGCCGTGGCCATGCCACTGGCGATCTCGCCCGCGTTGTAGCCGCCCATGCCGTCGGCCAGAATGCAGAGGTTGGTCGCGGCATCAAAGGTGACCGCATCTTCGTTGTTGTCCCGCGTCAAGCCAGGATCGGTCTGGGTGCATATCTCGTAATTCATCGTGCTTTTTGTTATGGCTTCACATCGTTAGCGGCATGGCCTGCCGAAGCGTCCTGGGGATTGCGCGCGGCAATCGTCCTCTCAAATACGGGCGCGTCCCCGGCGGGCAGCACCACGGTTTTCTCAGAATCTCCCGAAGCAGCTTGCGCCGCTACCGGCGCCACATGATGTGACGCCCCATCGGCCTGGGCCGAAATGACCATGCGCAGATCGGCGGCGAACTGGTCACCGTCCTGATAACGCGTCTCGGAACTCTTGCTGAGCGACCGGGCAACAATCTCGGCCAGTTGCGGGGACAGTTCCGGCCGGATGATGCGGATGTCCGGCGCCGGCTCATTGGCGATCTTGTACATCAGTTCTGCCATCGACTCACCGCGGAAAGGCAGTACCCCCGCGAGCATCTGGAACAGCATCACGCCGAGAGAATACAGGTCCGAGCGACCGTCCACCTTCTTGCCGGCAATCTGCTCGGGCGACATGAAGCTGGGGGTTCCCAGCACCATGCCGGTTTTGGTCTTGCTGGAATCGGTGATGCGGGCGATGCCAAAATCGGTCACCTTGACAGTATCCGTCCCCGGGTCATACATGATGTTGGCCGGCTTGATGTCCCGGTGCACCACGTTTTGCCTGTGTGCGTAAGCCAGGGCTTCCGCCACCCTAGCCACGATGGACAGCACCTTGGGAACCGGCAGCAGATGACCATCCTTGGTCACGTCCGCCAGATCCTTTCCCTTGAGGAATTCCATCGCGATATAGGCAAGGTCGTGTTCTTCACCGGCATCAAAGATCGTGACGATGTTCTGGTGCTGCAAACGGCCGGCGGTTTCTGCCTCCCGGAAGAAGCGCTCGCGCGCATCGGTCAGCTCGTCGCCCTCGAACTCCTGGCTCAAGGCCATGGTCTTGATCGCGACCACGCGGCCAATCTTGGGATCCTTGCCCAGATACACCACCCCCATGGCGCCTTTACCCAGTTCCTTTTCGACCTGGTAGCGTCCCAGCATGGGTTTTTCAACACCCCCGCCATCGAGCAGCATGGTGCCGCCGGGATGCGCGCCGCTGCCGCCGAGGATCACCGTTTCCGACAGGTTTTTGGCACGATTGAGTTTTGCCTGCAGATCCTTGTGGTTCTTGTTGTAGCCGGCCATGTATTCATAAACCGCCTGCGCCTTGTTGAACTGGCGCTTGCGCTCGAAATCGAGCGCCAGGTTGTTCAGGTTGTCCATCAGCGCGTCGGTAAACGGAACCCGGCGGAAGCGGTCAAACGCCATGTCGAGCTGGCCCTGTCCCTGCAAGGCCAGGCCCATCATGCGGCTGGTTTCGGCCGACTCCTCGTCGGAGCGGATCTTGCCGGCTTCCGTCATCAGGAAGCGCTTGGTGGTCAGCGCCAGATGGCCGATCACCAGCAGCGCAGCGGGGAAAACGAGTTTGAGCCAGGTCGCCGATGCCGAGAGCAGGCCAAACTCGGCGACCAGCAAAAATACAAACAGTCCCAGGGTCACCAGCGCCGCCCTGCCCGCAGACAGACGCGGCAGCCCCGCGATCAGGTAGGCGGCGACCACCAGCAACACAAACAAAGTGGCCCAGATACCCCAGGCCGGCTGGACAATGAAATGCTCGCTCAAAATGCTCGATGTGATGTGGGCAATGGTCTCGGCCGGCGACAGTCCGGGACCGGCGGGCGTCGGAAACTGTGTACCCACGCCGGCAGCGGTCGCCCCGATGATCACGATCTTGTCGGTGTACTTGCTGGCGGGAATCTTGCCCGACAGCACATCGTAAAAGGAATCCACAGCAAAGGCTGGCCGGCCGTCGCGGCCTTTGTAGAACTGCGGCAACATCAATGCAGCTTCATCCGTGGCTACCCGCAGCTTGCCGATCTGCACCGACTCGCCCGTGTTGAGCCGGATATCGGCTGCCTCCAGGTTCACGCTTTTGGCCGCTGCCAGCAGACCCATGGACGGCACGGCCTTGCCGGAATAGTTGATCAGCAGGGGCTCCTGACGCACGGCGCCGTCTACGTCCGGCAACTGGTTCAAGTGGGCAATACCGGCTGCGCTATTGCCGATGACGGCGATTGGCTGCTGGCCACGAACGGCTGGCAGGGAAAAGCCGTTCTGCTCAACCACGGCGCTTTTGAGCGCGTAATCGGGCAGGGGATCGAGCCGGCCCTGGGGCTCGCCCAAAACAAACACCGAAGGTACCAGTACGTTGCCGGCCCTGGCCATGCTGGCCCCGAGCTTGGCATCGGTGTCCAGCGCCAGTTCGGCCTCGGCGATCACCTTGCCCAGTTCCTCGGTCAGCCCGCCGGAGGCAGCCGCCGGATCTGCCGCCGGTCCCAGCGCTTCCTTCATCTTGCGGATGAAAACCAGGCCCCGGTCGGTCTGGGGCTCAAAAAAGAACACGGTATGGGCGATGGTTTTGGCCTTGGCGGCCGCGAGCTGGTCGATCAGTTGTGCGTGAACATCGCGCGGCCACGGCCAGCGCCCGATGTTGGCGATGCTCTGGTCGTCAATGGCAATGATGGCGATCCGGTCCGAAGGCTGGCGCGAGGTGCTGGTGCTGGCAAAGTCGTAATACCGGCGCTCCAGGGTGCCAAAAAAATCCGTGGCACCGTGCAGAACAAGCACTGCCAGCACAACAAGGACGCCCACAAACCAGTCCGCCCGCCAGAATTGCCTGCGTTTACTTGATGATGTGGCCACGTCCCGCCCTTTGTCCTGGTTCGCTGTTCATATCCGCTCTTACCGGGTTGTGACGCTGTCGGCCACGCGGCCACGTTACATCGCGGTTACAAATCTCCCGTTTGCGGACGTTAACAGAGGCCTTGAGCCCGGACAAGGGACTTTTGCACACGGCCAGAGCCTTGTGTTGCAATTTGGTGCCGCCGCCGTGGCGGCACCCGCTCGAGGCCTGTCGCTGGCCCTCAGGCCGCTTCGGCAGGCTTGTGGCGCGCCTGCATGATCTTCCCGGCGACGAACACCAGCAAGGCACCTGTGGCGGCAGCCGCATAACCCCACATCGGCGAGGCCGGCAGGTAGGCCTTGATGGCCGGGTCGGTCCAGGCCATCTGGCCGGCGATCCAGCCCAGCAGCATGGCGCCCAGGGTGATCACGACGGGGAAGCGTGCCATCAGTTTCAGCACCAGCTGGCTGCCCCAGACGATGATCGGAATGCTCACCAGCAAGCCGAAAATCACCAGCGGCATCTGATGCTGCTGGCCCGCGCCCTGCGCAGCACCGGCAATGGCCAGCACGTTGTCGACGCTCATCACCAGGTCGGCAATGATCACGGTTTTGACCGCACCCCACAGCTTGTCGCTGGAGCTGATGTTGTGCGAATCCTCAGCCTCCGGTTGCAGCAACTTCACGCCGATCCAGAGCAGCAGCACTGCGCCCACAATCTTGAGATAGGGCACGGCGAGCAAAGCCAGCGCAAAGGCAATCAGGATCACGCGCAACACAATCGCGCCCATGGTGCCGTAAATAATGCCCTGGGTGCGCTGCTTGGGAGGCAGGTTCCGGCACGCCAGCGCGATCACCACCGCGTTATCGCCACCCAGCAGGATGTCGATCATGATGATCTGGCCAACTGCAAGCCAGAAGCTTGCCGTCATGAACTCTTCCATGGAAACCTCTCAAAGGGAATCGAAAAGGCCGATTGTCAGCGAAGACAATCGGCCCGACAGTTGACCGGACTCAATTTTCCGGAATTTACAGCAGCGCTTTGAGCAATTTCGCCATTTCGGAGGGGTTGCGGGTCACGGTGAAGCCGCATTCTTCCATGATGGCCAGTTTGGCGTCGGCCGTGTCGGCGCCGCCGGAGATCAGCGCGCCAGCATGGCCCATGCGTTTGCCGGCAGGGGCCGTGACGCCGGCGATGAAGCCGACGATGGGCTTTTTCATGTTCGCCTTGCACCACATGGCGGCTTCTGCCTCGTCGGGGCCGCCGATTTCGCCAATCATGATGACGGCATCGGTATCCGGGTCGTCGTTGAAAGCCTTCATCACGTCGATGTGTTTCAGGCCGTTGATCGGGTCGCCGCCAATGCCGACCGCGCTGGACTGGCCCAGGCCGATTTCGGTCAACTGCGCCACGGCTTCGTAGGTCAGCGTGCCGGAGCGGCTGACCACGCCGATGCGGCCCTTGCGATGGATGTGGCCGGGCATGATGCCGATCTTGATTTCTTCGGGCGTGATCAGGCCGGGGCAGTTGGGGCCCAGCAGCAGGGTTTTCTTGCCGCCGGCGGCTTCCTTGGCCTTCATGCGGTTGCGCACTTCCAGCATGTCCTTGACCGGGATGCCTTCGGTGATGCAGACCGCCAGATCGAGATCGGCCTCGACGGCTTCCCAGATCGCGGCGGCGGCGCCGGCCGGCGGCACGTAGATCACCGACACGGTGGCGCCGGTCTGCTGCGCGGCTTCCTTGACGGAGGCGTAGATCGGGATGTTGAAGATCGACTCGCCGGCCTTCTTCGGGTTCACGCCCGCCACGAAGCAGTTCTTGCCGTTCGCGTATTCCTGGCACTTTTCAGTGTGGAACTGACCGGTCTTGCCGGTGATGCCTTGCGTGATGACCTTGGTGTCTTTGTTGATGTAGATCGACATGGTGTTTCTTCTCCGGGCTTATTTGACGGCAGCAACGATCTTGGTCGCTGCTTCGGCCATGGTGTCGGCAGCGATGATCGGCAGGCCGGATTCCCTGAGGATCTGCTTGCCGAGATCCTCGTTGGTGCCCTTCATGCGCACCACCAGCGGCACGCTGAGGTTGGTCGCCTTGCAGGCGGTGATCACGCCGGTGGCGATGGTGTCGCACTTCATGATGCCGCCGAAGATGTTCACCAGGATGCCCTTGACCTTGGTGTTCTTGAGCATGATCTTGAAGGCTTCGGTGACCTTCTCGGCGGTGGCGCCGCCGCCCACGTCCAAGAAGTTGGCCGGCTCGCCGCCGAAC
>JAUXPP010000127.1 GCA_030683705.1 Polaromonas sp.
CTGGGATGCGTTGATGATGACGATGAAGTCACCGGTATCGACGTGAGGCGTGTAAATGGCCTTGTGTTTGCCGCGCAAACGGAGAGCAACTTCGCTGGCTACTCGTCCGAGGACCTTGTCGGTCGCGTCAATCACAAACCACTCATGCACCACGTCAGCGGGTTTTGCGCTGAAAGTTGTCATGGGTTACTTTTCAAAAGTTGGTTTGAGCAGCCCTTTTCCACGGTCGGTGTTTCTCTGATGGAAACCTCTTAGGTGGGGAAAGATACTTCGCCGCGGGGCCAGCCAGTCGCTGCGAAGCCCACGATTATACAAAGCTGGCGCTTTTTACGCCAGTCCGGGCGCCGCAAAGGCCGGAACCGGGCCGATTTCGGTGGCTGCAGGCCTAAAAGCCGTCGAATTTGCGGCTGTTCTGCATCTGCGCGTTGTTTTCCACACACAGGGGCAGCGCGGCCATGCCGGGTTTCTGGCATGCGCGGTAAATACACATGGGCCGGCCCATGAAGCTGCTGTCGGCACACTGGAGGCGCGGATCGGGCAAGGCGGGCGTGGCAGCCAGCGCCGCGCCTTGGGGGGCGGCCGGCTGCGCGGCCACAGCGACCGGGACGGGCGGCGCGGGCGGCACCGGCTGCACCGGCGCCTCCTTCTTGCGGACGGCACGTTTGGGGGCAGGCGCGGCCACTGGCGCGATTTCGCTGACAGTCGACGGTGGGCTGGCAATGGCGGTGGAGACCGGCAGCGCCATGGGCAGCAGCACCGCTGGCTCGGGCTGTGACGCGGCAACAGGGGCCGGGGGTGCGACCGCGGCAACACCCTGCGCGGCAGGCGGGCCGCCGCGTCCCATGAACAGGGCCGCCAGGACGGCCACCAGCAGCGCAGCGGCCACCCCTGCGCCGGCGCGCCAGCGCGTAGGCCGCCGGACCGCCGCAGCGGGCGCAGCCGGGGACCTGGCGGCCGGGGCCGGCTCGCGCCGCCGGGCCGGAACACCCAGGGGCTGTGTCGGCTCATTGGTCGGCAAACGCGCTTTCACGGGTTCTGGCGCCCTGGGCATCACCGGTGCCGGCATGGGCGCCCCCGGCGGCACCCAGATGGCGCCGAGTTCGGCGCGCCAGTCGAAGCGTGACATGCCGTTGGGCGTCTCCAGGCCCATGGCCTGCACCAGCGCCGCCACGGTTTGCGGCCGATCTTTGGGATCGATGGCGAGCGCCTGGCTCATGGCCTGCACAAACGCCGGGCTGTAGGCCAGGCCGAACTGCTCCTGCACCGTGCGCGCCACCCGGGCAAACGGCGGCAGCCGGTCGCGCACCGCCCGGAAGGTGGCCGGCAGCGGCGGCTTGTTGCACAACAGCCCGTGCACCACCGCCGCCAGCGCGTAGAGATCGGTCCAGGGGCCCTGGCGCATGTCCGGGTCTTTGGCGTGCTGCTCCAGCGGCGCGTAGCTGAGCTTGAAGGCGTCGGTCAGGTCCTGCGTCTTGCCACCGATGGCATGGCGCGCGGCGCCCAGGTCCAGCAGCACCGGCGGGCCGCAGTCCTGCAGGAAGATGTTGTCGGGCGAGACGTCGCGGTGGACGGCGCTGCCGTGGTGCAGGGTCTTGAGCGCACCCAGCACCGCCCACAACACCTTGCGCAGCCAGGCCTCGGTGGGCGGGCTGCGCATCTGGCTGCGCGCCGCCTGCAGCGTCATGCCACGGTACAGCGGCATCACCATGTAAGCGGTCTGGTTGCCCTCCCAGTAACGAAACACCTTGACCAGCGAGGGATGGTCGAACTGCGCCAGCAAGCGTGCTTCGGCCACGAAGGACTGCAGCCCCGCGGCGAAGGCCGGCTGGTCGGCGGGATCACGCACGATGACAGCGCCGCCCTGCCCGCGCCCGGCCAGCGCGGCCGGGATGTATTCCTTGATCGCCACCGGCCGCTGCAGCGAGTGGTCAAAGGCCTGGTAGACCATGCCGAAGCCGCCTGCACCCAGCACCCCGCGCAACTCGAACTCGGCCAGCCGCGTCCCGGGCGCCAGTGCATCCGCATGGGTGATCAGCGAGACCGGGGTGGACGGGGGCAAAGCGGACATGGACGGCGGATGGGCAGACTTCGGTCTGCAATTTAGGCATGGCGACCCCGCCCGCGTCAAGGCAACCGGTCCGGCACCCCGCCTCGTCCGTCGGCCCGCCGGATGCCGTCCATCGCGCTGCCCGCAAGCTGTCAGGCCCCCGACCGGTGGCGCCCGTTAACATAGGCCCATGTTTAGTTATCGCCACGCCTTCCATGCCGGCAACCACGCCGACGTGCTCAAGCACACCACGCTGATCGCGTTGATGAAGTACCTGACCCAGAAAGACACGGCGCTGACCGTGTTCGACACCCATGCGGGGGCCGGCCTGTACCGGCTGGACGGCGACTACACCGAAACCAGCGGTGAGGCGAAAGACGGTGTGTTTCGCCTGATTTCAGTGCCAGATACGCCTCCAGCCCCCGCTGGACAAGCGAAAGCAGCTATTAAAACAGTAGCGGGTAAAAAACCAAAGGCCGCCACCGACGAGCCGCTGGCGCCGGCCCTGCAGGACTACATCGACCTGCTGCGCAGCCTGAACCAGGCGTTCGCGGAAACCGGCGACCCGGCCCAGCTCAAGATTTACCCCGGCTCGCCCTTCATCGCGCAGAAATTCCTCAGCGGCCGTGACAAGCTCAAGCTGTTCGAGCTGCATCCCACCGATTTCAAGTCGCTCAGCGGCAACATCGAGCAGCTCGGCGCGGGCCGGCAGGTCAGCGTCACGCGCGAGGACGGCTTCGAGGTGCTGAAAACCTTTTTGCCGCCGCCGGCGCGGCGCGCCATGGTGCTGTGCGACCCGAGTTACGAAATCAAGACCGACTATGCGCGGGTGGTGGCCTGCATGGCCGACGCCGTCAAGCGGTTTGCCACCGGCACCTACGTGGTCTGGTACCCCATCATTCCGCGGCCGGAGGCCCACGACCTGCCGCGCAAACTCAAGACGCTGGCGGT
Organism: Polaromonas sp.; assembly: GCA_030683705.1. Taxonomy (GTDB): domain Bacteria; phylum Pseudomonadota; class Gammaproteobacteria; order Burkholderiales; family Burkholderiaceae_C; genus Polaromonas. The sequence continues at coordinate 2,999 of JAUXPP010000127.1, forward strand.
CAAGGCCGGCCGCAGCTGGCTCAACGCGACCCTGACCGTCAAGTCCAGCAAGCTGACCACCGACGAAACCGGCGACGTCAAGCGCCCCGGCCTGCCGGCCAGCGGCATGTTTGTGATCAACCCGCCGCACACCCTGAAGGCCGAACTGCAGGCGGCCCTGCCGCAGATGGTGGCGCGGCTGGGCCAGGACCGCAACGCGGGTTTCACGCTGGAACACGGCGGCTGAGCATTCACGCAGGGGGCAGGCGATGGCGCTGATTCTGGTGGTCGAGGACGAGGACGCAATCCGCAGCAACATCGTCCGCCTCCTGAACCTCGAAGGTTTCGACACCGTGGCAGCGGCCGACGGCGAGGCCGGACTGGCTGAGGCCCGGTCCCGCGCGCCGGACCTGATCATCTCCGACGTGAACATGCCCGGCATGGACGGCTTTGCGCTGCTGGCGGCGGTGCGCGCCGACAACGTGCTGGCGACCACGCCGTTTGTGCTGCTGACCGCGCTGGATGACCGCGGCAGCATGCGCCGCGGCATGACCACAGGCGCTGACGACTACCTGTCCAAACCCTTCACGCGCACCGAACTGCTGGACACCGTCGAGGCGCAGATCCGCAAGAAGGCCCGCGTCGAGGAGCGCATCAACTCGGGGCTGGCCGCGCTGGAGGCGCGCCTGCGCGCGTCCTTCGCCGACAGCATCAGCGGCCGGCCGGCCGGCTCTTTTGCGCTGGAGCTGCCGCCGGGAGGCGGCGATACCGGCCAGGCGCTGCAGGCCACCGTGCTGGTGTCGACCATACGCAACTTCACCTCGCTGGCGGAAAAACTCGATGCCACCGAGGTGTCGCAACTGCTGACCGAATATTTCGAACGGACCTGCCAGCCGGTGCTGAAAAACGGCGGGCGTCACCTGAAATTTGTCGGCGACGGCTTGATGGCGGTATTCGCCGACACGCTCAGCGGCTCGCCGCTACCGGCGCCGCGCCGCGCCATCTCCGCGGCCTTGGCCATGGCGCTGGCCACCCAGGAATTCCGCACCTGGCTGGCGCAGCGCTTCCCGGCACGTGGCCTGCCGCCGTTTGCCATCGGTGTCGGCCTGCATGACGGTGAAGTGCGCCTGTGCCGCATGGGCACGGACGAGAACGAGGACCTGACCCCGGTGGGGGACACCGTCGGCCTGGCGGCGCGGCTGGAAGCCACCACGCGCGAGCGCGGCTGGACCGTGCTGGCCAGCGGCAGCGTGCTGGCGCAGGCCGGTGAAGGCATACAGACCGGCACGCGCGACAGCCTGCCGCTGCGCGGAAGGTCGCCCGCGCTGGAGGTGGTCGAAATCACCGGCCTCGTGACCCAGCTCGACGACAAGATCCACGGCATGGCCAGCCTGACCGAGCGCGCCGACGAAGTCAGCGCCGCGGTGAAGATCAATTCCGGCATCACGGCGCGCGCAGTCAAGGACGCGCTGCAGTCCAAGCTGGCCGCACTCAGGGGCCTGCGGTTTGACGGCGCGGAGGGCGAGACCGTGCGGCTCAAGGGCTACCGCATCACGCGCAAGATCGGTTCCGGCGGCATGACCGAGGTCTACCTGGCCGAACGCGAAAGTGATGGCCTCCCCATCGTGCTCAAGGTGCTGGACTCGCGCAACAAGGAGGCGTCCGAACATTTGGTGCGTTTCATCCAGGAATACGCGCTGCTGTGCGAGATCGACCACCCGCACGTGATCCGCATCCATGACCAGGGCTTCACCGACGAACACGCCTACATCGCGATGGAGTACTTCGAGCGCGGCGACATGCGCGCGCTGTTCGGCCCCGGCATGACCCGCGAACGCGCCCTGACGGTAGTGCGGCAGATCGCCCAGGCGCTGTCGGCCATCCACAGCCACGGCATCGTGCATCGCGATGTCAAACCCGAAAATGTCATGCTGCGCAACGACGGCAGCGTCGCGCTGGCCGACTTCGGCATCGCCAAATCCATGCTCCAGGCCGACAAGCTGGACCTGACCCAGACCCGGCACGGCGATGTGGTGGGCACGCCGTATTACATGAGTCCCGAGCAGGCCGGCGGCCGCGCCGTGACGGCCAGCACCGACCTCTACAGCCTGGGCGTGATGTTGTTCGAGATGCTGGCCGGCCAGCGCCCTTTTGTCGCCGAGTCGCTGGAGCTGCTGCTGGCCAAACACCTGCATGCCGAGACGCCGGCCCTGCCGCCGGCCCATGCGGCGCTGCAGCCCATCGTCAACCGCCTGATGGCCAAGGACCCGCAGGCGCGTTACCCCTCGGCCGATGCGCTGCTGGCCGATCTGACCGGCAATTAACCGACCGAACGGTCGGTTAATTGATATACTGGGCAAAATCGCCTGTGAGGCGAGCCCCGCGACAGGAGACAAGCCATGTACACCCAATCCCTTGACGTGCCCGACGGATCGGCGCCCGCGCTGGCGGCCGTAGGCGCGGCGCCCGATGCGCTGCAGACCCGTTTCGACGAAAAAATCGACGCCGACCAGAAGATCGAGCCGCAGGACTGGATGCCCGAGGCCTACCGGCGCACCCTGGTGCGCCAGATCAGCCAGCATGCCCACAGCGAAATCATCGGCATGCAGCCCGAAGGCAACTGGATCTCGCGCGCGCCCTCGCTCAAGCGCAAGGCGATTTTGCTGGCCAAGGTGCAGGACGAGGGCGGACACGGCCTCTACCTGTATTCCGCCGCCGAAACCCTGGGTGTGGGCCGCGACAGCCTGCTCGACGCGCTGCACAGCGGCAAGGCCAAGTACAGCTCCATCTTCAACTACCCGACGCTGCAGTGGGCCGATGTCGGCGTGATCGGCTGGCTGGTCGACGGCGCGGCCATCATGAACCAGGTGCCGATCTGCCGCTGCTCCTACGGCCCCTACGCCCGCGCCATGATCCGCATCTGCAAGGAAGAAAGTTTTCACCAGCGCCAGGGCTTCGAAAGCCTGATGGTGCAAATGCAGGGCACACCCGAACAACGCGCCATGGTGCAGGACGCGGTGAACCGCTGGTGGTGGCCGGTGCTCGCGATGTTCGGCCCGCCCGACGCGGCCAGCACCAACACGGCACAAGGCATGCGCTGGGGCATCAAGCGCATTTCCAATGACGATCTCCGGCAGAAATTTGTCGACGCCACCGTGCCGCAGGCCGCGGTGCTGGGCGTGACCCTGCCCGACCCGGACCTCAAGTGGAACGAGGAGCGCCAGCAGCACGACTACGGCGCCATCGACTGGGACGAGTTCTGGGAAGTGGTCAACGGCAACGGCCCCTGCAACAAGGAACGGCTGGCCAACCGCGTGAAAGCCCACGAAGACGGCCAGTGGGTGCGCGATGCGGCGCAGGCGCATGCCGCCAAACAGAAAGCTCGCCAGCTGAAGGAAGCAGCATGACTACTTCGCAAAATGAGTGGCCGCTGTGGGAAGTTTTTGTCCGCAGCAAGCAGGGCCTGGAACACAAACACTGCGGCAGCCTGCACGCCGTCGATGCGCAGCAGGCGCTGCAAATGGCGCGCGATGTCTACACGCGGCGCCAGGAAGGCGTGAGCATCTGGGTCGTGCCCTCGGCCACCATCACCGCGAGCGAGCCGGACGACAAGCCGGCGTTTTTTGAACCCATGGCCGACAAGATCTACCGGCACCCGACGTTTTATACGATTCCCGACGAAGTGGGCCACATGTGATGGATGCCGTCGCCACCCCTGTCCGGGCCCCGCTGGAACAACTGCTGCACCTGGCCGACAACGCGCTGGTGCTGGGCCAGCGCAATGCCGAGTGGTGCGGCAACGGCCCGGTGCTGGAAGAAGACATCGCCCTGGCCAACATGAGCCTGGACCTGATCGGCCAGGCACGCATGTTGTACCAGCACGCAGCGACCGTGAGCGGAAATGATGCCACCGAGGACTCGCTGGCCTACTTCCGCGATGCGAGCGACTTCCGCAACTTCACCTTGCTGGAACTGCCGCATGCCTCGCCGTCGTCGGAACGCGACTACGCGGTGACGATTGTCCGCAACTTCCTCTACAGCGCTTACATGCTGCTGCAGTGGGAGGCACTGCAATCGTCCAGCGATGCGCAGCTCGCGGGCATTGCCGGCAAGTCGCTCAAGGAAGTGACCTACCACTTCCGCCATTCGCACGGCTGGCTGCTGCGCCTGGGCGACGGCACGGCCGAATCGCAGCAACGCACCCAGGCCGCACTGAACCAGTTGATGCCTTACACGATGGAATTCTGGAGCGGCGAAACATCGACGCTGCGTACGCGCTGGGATGGCCTGGTCAACGACGCGCTGCAGGAAGCCGGCCTGTCGCGACCGCCCCTGCTTCAAGCCGCCCTGCCCCAAGGCAAAAACGGCCGGCACAGCGAGCACCTGGCGCCGCTGCTGGCCGAGATGCAGTCGCTGGCGCGCGCCCATCCCCGCGCGCAGTGGTGATCATGCAAGCCGCCGCCAGCCGGGTGCAGCAGGCCTGGGACGCGCTGGACGCAGTGCCCGACCCGGAAATCCCGGTGGTGTCGATTCGTGAACTCGGCATCCTGCGCGACGTGCGCGAGGACCATGCCGGCCTGGAGATTGTCATCACGCCGACCTACAGCGGCTGCCCGGCCATGGACCAGATCACCGACGACATCCACGCTGCCCTGGCGCAGCGGCAACTCAGCGCGCGCATCACCACCCAACTGGCGCCGGCCTGGACCACCGACTGGATCACGCTGGCCGCCCGGGACAAGCTGCGCAGCTACGGCATCGCGCCGCCGCACACCCTGGCCCCCGGCAGCAACAGCGTCATCCGTTTTGCGCCGCGCCTGGGTGCCGCCGATGCCGTGGCCTGCCCGTTATGCGGCTCGGCCAATACCACCGAAACCTCGCACTTCGGCTCCACCGCCTGCAAGGCGCTCTACAAGTGCCTGGACTGCCTGGAACCGTTTGATTACTTCAAGCCCTATTGATAAGCCGCCCATGTCTGTTCCGCACTTTCACCCGCTGGTCGTCACACGCGTCACCCCCGAAGCGGCCGGGGCCGTGGCCGTCAGCTTTGCGATTCCACCCGGGCTGCGCAGCCTGTATGGTTTCACGCCCGGCCAGTTCCTCACGCTCAGGGCCACGATAGACGGCGAGCCGGTGCGCCGCAGCTACTCCATCTGCAGCAGCACGCAGCGCCTGGCCGCAGACCACGCCATCGAGGTCGGCATCAAGCCGGTAGAAGGCGGCATCTTCTCCAACTGGGCGACGCAGCTCCAGCCCGGCGACACCCTGGACGTGATGCCGCCCGAGGGCCGCTTCACGCCGCGCCTGAGCGGTGCGGTGCACCGCGTCGGCTGGGCCGCCGGCTCGGGCATCACGCCGCTGCTGTCCATCATGGCCAGCACGCTGGCCGGTGAGCCGGACTCCCGCTTCACGCTGGTCTACTGCAACCAGCGCAGCAGCACCATCCTGTTCAACGAAGCGCTGCAGGACCTGAAGGACCGCTACCCGGCGCGGCTGAATTTGATCCACCTGCTGTCACGCCAGGCGCAGGAAATCGCGCTGTTCAACGGCCGGCTCGATGCCGCCAGGGTCAGCGAACTGCTGGCCAGCCTGGTTCCGGCCGCCGGCATTGACGAAACCTTCATCTGCGGCCCGGAAGCCATGATCGAAGGCTGCGAGCAGGCGCTGCTGGCCGCCGGCGTGCCGCGCGAGCGTATCCACAGCGAACGTTTCACGAGCGCCGGCCAGCCTGCCAACGCTATGAATTCAGGAGCGCCTTACGCTCGTCAGCAAAGGGCTGGAGGCCAAAATGGCTTGCAATCCGTGGAACCCGCCGGGGCCGTCCACCTGTCGGTGCAACTGGACGGGAAATCCCACGAACTGCGCATGCACGCGCATGAACGCGTGCTCGACGTGGCGCTGGCCGCCGGGCTGGACCTGCCCTACAGCTGCAAGGGCGGCGTCTGCTGCACCTGCCGCGCCCGGGTGCTGGACGGCGAGGTGGCCATGGAGAAAAACTTCACGCTGGAAGACTGGGAAGTGAAAAAAGGCTTTGTGCTGAGCTGCCAGGCACGGCCGCTGACCGAACACATCAGCATCAGTTACGACGACCGCTAGGGCCTGCTCACACTATTTATACAAGCGCGAACAGGCCCCTAGTCATGTCCTTGCGGACTTGATCCGCCATCCATGCGCATGGACCCACCGGGAAAACGGTTAGCGCGTGCGCGAATTCCAGATGTGCAGTTCGAAAAACGCGTTCTGTGTGGCGATTTCCATCTGGCGGAAAACCGCGCGTTTGGCGTGTTCCGCAGCCTGCTCCCAGCGGGCGATCGCCTGCAGTTCCTCGGCCGAGCGCGGCACATCCGGGTTTTCGGCGCGCATGGAGCGCACCGCCATCCATTCCACATACGCACCGCGCACGGCGGAGGCGCCGCCCAGCACATGCTCCAGCACCTCCAGGAATTTCTGCTCGGCGGTCTGGCGCTGCTCCTCGCTCAATCCCGCAGCCGACTGCAGCGATGCGTTGTATTTGCTTTGCGCTCTCATGAGGTTCGGTTGGCAAGGTGGGGAAGGCATCATTTTATCGCCGGCCGCCGCCCATCTTCAATACTTGAGCGTGGTGCTTTTTCCCCAGAACACGCGGTAGGCGAACACCGTGTAACCGATAATCATGGGCAGCACCACCACCGCGCCGGCGAGGATCACGCCCATGGCTGCCGGCGCGGTCGCCGCCTGCCAGATGGTGATGCGCTCGATCACCAGCCACGGGAACAGGCTGTAGGCCAGCCCGTAAAACGCCAGCAAAAACACGCCGACTGTCGCACCAAAGGGCACCCAGGCGCCGTACTCGTTGCCCTGGCCCAGGCGCACCGGCAGGCGTTGCAGGCTGCGCCAGATCACCGCGAACAGCACCGCCGTGGCCACCGGGATGGGAATCAGCAGCACGATGTTCGGAAACGCAAACCACTTGGCAAAAATCACCGGACTGACCAGCGGCGTGGCAATCGAAATCGCGGCGATGCCGGCCATGGTGAACCACAGGCTGCCGCGCGCCCAGCGCACCGCCTTCAGTTGCAGTTCGCCTTCCGACTTGATGATCAGCCAGCCGGCGCCCATGAGGCAGTAGGCGGCCACCAGCGCTGCGCCTATCAGGGCGTTGAACAACATGTTCCACCAGCTGTTGGCAAAGCCGGTGATCAGCGAGCCCAGCATGTAGCCCTGGCTCCAGCTGGCCAGCAGCGAGCCGCTGTAAAACAGCCGGTTCCACAGCGGCTTGTGCGCCGCGCGCGCCTTCACGCGGAAGTCGAAAGCCACGCCGCGCAGCGTCAGGCCCACCAGCATGAAGGCCACCGGCAGGTAGAGCGCACCCAGGATCACTCCGTGCGCGAGCGGAAACACCGTCAGCAAAATGCCGACACCCAGCACCAGCCAGGTTTCATTGGCATCCCAGAACGGGCCGATGCTGGCGATCATGGTGTCCTTGTCGTCGTCGCTGGCGCGACGCATCAGCACCCCGACGCCGAGGTCGTAGCCGTCCAGGATCACATAGGCCAGCATCGCCAGGCCCATCACCACCAGGAAGACGATCGGCATCCAGCCGGCCGCCTGGCTCAGGTCGGGCGCGAGATCAAGCATGGGACGCTCCTTCCTTCTCCGGGTAGTTGACGACGTTGAGCTCCTTCTCGGTCTCGCCCGCCGTTTGGTCGTCCCCAAAGGGTTTCTCCGCGTGTTTCTTGTGCCTGGCCAGGTAAAAGACCACCGAGATGTAGGCCGCGGTCAGCGCCACATACAGCCCGAGGTACATCACCAGCGTGAAGGCAATCCGCGGCGCGGGCACCGTCGATGCGGCTTCCGCGGTGGTCAGCACACCCGTCACCAGCCAGGGCTGGCGGCCGATTTCGGTCACGTACCAGCCGGCGATCAGCGCGATCCAGCCGGCAAACGTCATGGCCACCAGCAGCTTCGCGTGCCAGTCCTTGAGCTGCCGGCCGTTTCCGGCCTGCCAGGGTTTGAGTTGCCAGACACTGAGCCAGCTCACCAGCAACATCAGCATGCCCATGCCGACCATGATGCGGAAGGCCCAGAACACCGGCGCCACCGGCGGGTGTTTGCCCTCGAACTGGTCCAGCCCCTTGATCTCGCCGTCCCACGAATGCGTGAGGTACAGCGAGGCCAGCTTCGGGATGCCGATTTCATAGCGGTTTTCTTTGGCCTTTTCATCGGGCAGCGCAAACAGGATGGCCGGCGCGCCCTTTTCGGTCTTCCAGATGCCTTCCATCGCCGCCAGCTTGGCCGGCTGGTGCTCCAGCGTGTTGAGGCCGTGCAGGTCGCCGGCAAGGATTTGCAGCGGGATCAGCAGCGCCGCCAGGTACACGCCGGTTTTCAGGCTGGCCAGTACTTCAGCGGTCTTGTCGTCGCGCAGCCAGCGGTAGGCCGAAATTCCCGCCACCAGGAAAGCCACGGTCAGGCCAGAGGCCAGCAGCATGTGCACCAGGCGGTAAGGGAAGGACGGGTTGAAGATCACCTCCAGCCAGCTGGTCACGTGCGCCTGGCCGTTGATCATTTCAAAACCGGCCGGTGTGTGCATCCAGGAGTTGAGTGCCAGGATCCAGAAAGCCGACAGCGTGGTGCCGCCGGCCACCAGCAGGGTGGCCATGGTGTGCATGCGCTCGCTGACGCGTTCACGCGCAAACAGCATCACGCCCAGCATCGTCGCCTCGAGGAAAAATGCCGTCAGCACTTCGTAGGCCAGCAGCGGCCCGGCGATGTTGCCGACCTTTTCCATGTAGCCCGGCCAGTTGGTGCCGAACTGGAAACTCATGGTGATGCCGCTGACCACCCCCAGCGCAAAGGTCAGCGCAAAAATCTTCACCCAGAACTGGTAGGCGTCCATCCAGTGCTGCTGGCCGGTCTTGACGAAACGCAGCTTGAAAAACAGCAGCACCCAGCCCAGCGAGATGCTGATGGTCGGGAACAGGATGTGAAAGGTGATGTTGGCGGCAAACTGGATGCGCGCCAGCAGGAATGCGTCGAGTCCGTCCATCATCAGCTCCGGTGGGGTTCGTCGGGAATCACGGCCGGTGGTGCCGCGAGCTTGGGCGCAGCGGCGCGGCCTGTCAAGCCAGCCTTGACGCTGCCGGCGACCTCCAGCAGCTTTTGCACCCTGGCGCCCATCTTCATCAGCTTGATCAGCGTGGCCGAGTCCATCTTCTGCACCTCGGCCAGCCAGCCGGTCATGAGCTCGATCAGGTCGTGCATCTGTTTCATGCGCGCCTGCGCGTGGATGTCGTCCTGGGTCGCCGGCTGCTCCATCAGGGCGTCGCGCAACATCGACAGCGTCGGGTCGATCTCGCGCTTGCGCCGCTCTTCGGCCAGGGTGCGGAAGATCGCCCAGACGTCTTCAGGCGCCTGGAAATACTCGCGCCTGTCGTTGGGCAGGTGTTGCAGCCGCACCAGATTCCAGGATTGGAGCTCCTTGAGCCCCATGCTGACATTAGAGCGCGAAAAGGCCAGCGCCTCGCCGATCTCGTCGGCATTGAGCGCGCGCGGCGAGACGTAGAGCAGCGCATAAATTTGCCCCACCGTCCGGTTGATGCCCCAGCGGCTGCCCATTTCGCCGAAATGCAGGACAAAACGCTGGGTCAGGGGGGCGAGGTTCATGGCTTGGACTTATTGAATTTTCAGGAATTACTGAAATTATAGGAAGTCAACGCCAAGCTGCCGGGCCGTGGTGAATACCCCAGCGTGGCACCGGGGAAAGCCCGTCCGCGACATCGCCCAGGGTCGCGCGCTCAGGCCGCGATGCCCTGGTCCATCGCCCCATGCGGTTGTTGGCGATCCGGCCGCCGTGCCTGAATGACAGCCGGGACGCTACATAATTGATAGCTGCCCACGCTGGCGGCGCCTGGGCCGATGGCCAATTCAAGGCATCAAATGGAGCAGGCGCGGCAGCAGCGCCTATGGCGCTCAGCGCTCAGCGCGCGGCAGGCGCGCGCCGGACAGGGCTGGCTGCGCGCCGCCTGGCGGGTGCCGGTGGCGTTTGCACCACGGCCGGCGTGGACTCGGGCACCAGCAACAGCACGTCCTTGACGCCCAGTCCCAGCATGCCGATGGCCTCGGCGGCGGCGCGGCTCAGGTCGATCACGCGGCCGCGGCTGAAGGGCCCGCGGTCGGTGATGCGCACCTCGACTTCCTTGCCGTTGACCAGGCTGCGCACCCGCACCCGGGTGCCGAAAGGCAAGGTCCGGTGGGCAGCGGTGAGTTCATTCATGTTGTAGCGCTCGCCGCTGGCCGTGCGCCGCCCGTTAAAACGCGGGCCGTACCAGGACGCTTTGCCCTGCTCGAACTCGCGGGGGATTTCTCCGGCGAGCAAATTGGCATCTGGCATGTCGGCCAGGGGCGCACTGTCGGGCAGGCTGGCCGCCTCGGGGGTAGGCGCTGTCAGCGGTGCAGCTGGCGCCGCACGGGATGTCGGGGCCCCGGACGGTGCTGGTGGATCGCCGGCAGGCAGCGTGGCGCATGCCGACAGCGCCAGCAGGCTTGCAGCGATCCAGAATCTGGCCAGGACCGCAGGCTGGGTCAAAACTTCAGCGCCCCAGCCGCTTGATGATCTCGGTCGTCGCGCCGGCCTGGTTCATGGTGTAGAAATGGATGCCGGGCACGCCTGCACTCCGGAGCTGGTCACACAGGGCAGTGATCACATCGAGGCCAAAACTCCTGATCGACGCCGTGTCGTCGCCGAAACCCTGCAGGCGCAGGCGTATCCAGCGCGGGATTTCGGCGCCGCAGGCGTCCGAAAAACGCATGAGCTGGGTCGAACTGGTGATCGGCATGATGCCGGGCACGACCGGGATGTCCAGCCCCATCTTGCGCACGTCATCGGCAAAACGGAAATAGGCATCGGCGTTGAAGAAGTACTGGGTGATGGCCGAGTTGGCGCCGGCTTTCACCTTGGTTGCAAAGGCCTGCAGGTCGGCCTCAGCCGATTTCGCCTGGGGGTGGATCTCGGGATAGGCCGCGACCTCGATATGAAAGGCGTCGCCGGTGAACTCGCGGATGAAGCTCACCAGGTCACTGGCGTAATGGAACTCGCCGCCCATGCCGTAGCCGCTGGGCAGATCGCCGCGCAGCGCCACCAGGCGCTTCACGCCCATGGCCTGCAGGGAGGCCAGTTGCTGCCGCACCGTGGCTTTGGTCGCGCCCACACAGGAAAAATGGCAGGCCGCCGCCACGCCTTCCTTGAGAATTTCACCCACCGTGCCGAAGGTGCCGTCCTGGGTGGAGCCGCCGGCGCCGAAGGTCACCGAGCAAAACTCGGGCTGGTAGGCATACAGGGCCTGGCGCGCGAGGCGCAGCTTGTCGGCGCCTTCCGGCGTCTTGGGCGGGAAAAATTCAAAACTGATGGGAAGCTTCATCGCAGTCATTTCTGTCTGTATGTCTGTTCATTCGTCGTCGGGTGTGTCGCGGCGTTTGCCGCGCGCCGGGCCATGCTGGCCTGCATGGGCTTCTTCGGAGTCCTCATGCGCCGCATGCATCGCGCGCAGCTCGCTGCGCGGTGTGCGCTTGGCGGCCTTGCGCGGCGGAGCCGCCGGCAGAGGCTGGTCCTCGCCGATGCTATGTTGTCCCTTGACCGCGTGGATGAAAAACTCGCGGTTGCCGTCGCCACCTTCAATCGGCGACTCCAGCCAGGCCTTCACCTCCATGCCGAGCGCGGCGCAGGCATCACGCAGGCGCTGTTCGACAAATGCAAAATGCGCTGCATCACGCACGATGCCGCCCTTGCCGATCTGGCCCGGCTGAAGTTCGAACTGCGGCTTGACCAGCATCAGCGCATCACCGCCGGGTTTGAGCAGGCGCACCACCGCCGGCAGCACCAGCGTCAGCGAGATGAAGGACAGGTCGGCGGTCAGCAGGTCAAAGTTGGCCTCGATCGGCTCGGCCTCCTCATCGTCGATATCGTCATCGTCGAATCCGGCCTCGGCGTCCGCCGCATGCGCGGGACCAGCGACCAGATCGATCGCCGTCATGGCGCGTGCGTTGACACCTTCGATACACACCACGCGCGGGTCGGCGCGCAGGCTGGGGTGCAACTGGCCGTGGCCCACATCCACACCCACCACCTGCACCGCGCCCTGCTGCAGCAGGCAATCGGTGAAGCCGCCGGTGGACTGGCCGATGTCCAGGCAGCGCCGGCCGCTGACATCCAGGCCGCGGCTTTTCAGTGCGCCCTCGAGCTTGAGCCCGCCGCGCGAGATGTATTTCGCCTCGGTGGTGTCAGGAATCTCGACCTCGGCGCCCGACGGAATCTCGTCGCCGTTTTTGGCGACTTTTTTCCAGGGCGAGCTTTCCTCGGCGCGCCAGCGCACCCCCGAAGCAATCAGGCGCTGGGCCTGGGAGCGGGTGGCGGCAAAGCCGTTGTCGACGAGGAAGAGGTCAGCGCGCATGGGTATGTTTCTGCCATCTCCGACGGCTTGAAGGGCGTAGCGAGCGGCCCGAGAACAAGGCGCGGGCGTCAGGCAACCGGAGTGCACTTCAGGTGCATGAGGATTGCCTGATCGGGACCCGCAACGCCGTTATCGGGTCGCGCAGTAGCCATTAAATCAATAGCGGTAGGTATTGGCCTTGTACGGGCCAGCTTTGGAAACACCGATATAGGCAGCCTGCTCGTCACTCAGTTCGGTCAGCATCGCGCCTACCTTTTTCAGGTGCAGGCGTGCGACTTTTTCGTCCAGGTGTTTCGGCAGCACATAGACCTTGCCCACTTCGTAGTCGGCCTGTTTGGTGAACAGCTCGATCTGCGCGATGGTCTGGTTGGCAAAGCTGGAGGACATCACGAAGCTCGGGTGGCCGGTGCCGCAGCCGAGGTTCACGAGGCGGCCCTTGGCCAGCAGGATGATGCGTTTGCCGTCCGGAAAGATCACGTGGTCGACTTGCGGCTTGATCTCTTCCCAGGTGCATTTTTCCAGCGCCGCGACATCGATCTCGTTGTCGAAGTGGCCGATGTTGCAGACGATGGCCTGGTCTTTCATGGCCGCCATGTGTTCATAGGTGATCACGTTCTTGTTGCCGGTGGCGGACACGAAGATGTCGGCCTTGTCGGCGGCGTATTCCATGGTCACGACCTTGTAGCCTTCCATCGCGGCCTGCAGGGCGTTGATCGGGTCGATCTCGGTCACCCACACTTGCGCCGACAGCGCGCGCAGCGCCTGGGCCGAGCCCTTGCCCACGTCACCGTAACCGGCGACCAGTGCCACCTTGCCGGCGATCATCACATCGGTGGCGCGCTTGATCGCGTCCACCAGCGATTCACGGCAGCCGTAGAGGTTGTCGAACTTGGACTTGGTCACCGAGT
>JAUXPP010000081.1 GCA_030683705.1 Polaromonas sp.
ACGTCCCGGGTCAGTACGCTACCTAACACCTCGACAGCTCTAAAAAAGACACACACGCGGAGCATCACAAGGGCCGCAACATCGAGGAGAAGCACTGGAACGACAGCCGCGTCTCGCACACCGACCTGCAGCCCCACTTCCAGAAGCCGGTTGCGCCCTCGGCCATCCGCGCCCACACCAAGACCGTGCTGATCAAGGACGGCGTGCCGGGTTTTGTCGACACCTCCGAGCCGCGTGCGCTGGACGCCAGCGAAATCCCGGGCATCGTGCATGTCTTCCAGGCCGCCGCGCGCAATGCCGTCGAGACCGCCGGTTTTGACGGTGTCGAAATCCACGGCGCCAACGGCTACCTGCTGGACCAGTTCCTGAAAGACGGCAGCAACCAGCGTACCGACGACTACGGCGGCAGCATCGAGAACCGTGCCCGCCTGCTGCTGGAAGTCACACGTGGCGTCACCGACGCCGTCGGCGGCGGCAAGACCGGCATTCGCCTGTCACCGGTCACGCCGGCCAATGACGCGAAGGACTCGGATCCGCAGCCGCTGTTCGACTACGTGGTCAAACAACTGGCCACGCTGAACCTGGCTTACATCCACATCATCGAAGGCGCCACCGGCGGCCCGCGCGTCATCGACGACCGGCCCTTCGACTACGCCGCGCTGAAGGCCGCCTACCGCACCGCGGGTGGCAAGGGCGCATGGATGGTCAACAACGGTTATGACAAGGCGCTGGCCGAAAAAGCCGTGGCTGACGGCGCCGACCTGGTCGCCTTCGGACGGCCCTACATCGCCAACCCGGACCTGGTCGAGCGGCTCAAAGCGAACGCGCCGCTCAACACGCCCGACAAGACCACGTTTTACGGCGGCCGCGAGAAAGGCTACACCGACTACCCGACGCTATCGAATTAGTAGCTGCTCGCGCTTGCCGGACAAGGGCTGAACGCCCTTTTGGCCATGATTCGACCGGAGGTTCGTCAGGCCGCGCCGACACCGATAGGCGCCGGCGTGGTCAGCACGATGCGCGTGAACAGCCGGTCGTAACAAGGGTCGCGCGCGCCACCGGCCAGCGGATCCCGGTTGGCCTGGAAGGCAGCGTCGAGTTCGGCCCAGTCTCCGGCGCTCAGGGCTTTCTGCGCGGCCGGCAGCAGCTGGGTTTCTTCGGTCCGCATGTGCTCCAGGTAAAAGCCGGCGTAGGCCTGCGTCGCCTCGGTGAAAGCCAGGCGCCGCGATTCGCCGATCAGCTCCCAGGCCAGCAGCAGGTGCTGCAGCTCACGCACCCGGCCTTCGCCCAGCATGTGGTCGGACTCGAGACGGCGGATCACCGGCATCAGCTCCGGCGCGGCACGCGCCAACCGCGGAAACAGCAGGTCCGACTCCTTGGGGTGGTGCAGCTTCTCGGGAAACTCGTCGATGTAAAACAGCATGGCGCGCAACACGTCGAAAAAGCGCTCGGGTTCGTCACCCGGCCCGCGCTCTATCATCATGCCCAGCGAACGCAACACGGCCGCCACGGCGGCGTGTTCGTCCCGGATGATTTGCAGCGTGGAGGCAGGCATGAGCCCAGCTTGGCACAGGCCTGCAACCCCTCCTTGATCCAGGTCAATCCCGCTTCAGTTTCCAGCGCTTGAGCAGCAGGGCGTTGGAAATCACGCTGACGCTGGACAAGGCCATCGCCGCGCCGGCCACCACCGGGCTCAGGAAGCCCAGCGCCGCCAGCGGGATGCCGGCCACGTTGTAGGCAAAGGCCCAGAACAGGTTTTGCCGGATCTTCATGACCGTGCGGTGCGAGATGTCGAGCGCGCCGGCCACCAGCGCCACATCGCCGCGCATCAGCGTGATGCCGGCCGCGTGCATGGCCACATCGGTGCCGGTGCCCATGGCCATGCCCACATCGGCTGCGGCCAGCGCCGGGGCATCGTTGACGCCGTCACCGACCATTACGACAGTGTGTCCACCGGCCTTCAGCGCCGCCACCTTCGCGGCCTTGTCACCCGGCAGCACCTCGGCCATCACCTCGTCGGCGCCCAGCCCCAGGCGCGCACCCATGGCCAGTGCCGCGCCCTGGTTGTCGCCGGAAATCATCACCACACGGATGCCGCGCGCACGCAGCGCCGCCAGCGCCTCTTTGGCCCCGGCCTTGGGCTCGTCGGCAAACGCCATCAGCGCCCGGGGGCTCAGGCCTTCGGTCGTGCGTTCCACCAGCAGCGCCAGCGTTGCGCCTTCGCGCTGCAAGCGCTGCGCCTCGGGCGCCAGCGCACCGATGTCCACACCGAGCTCGTCCATCCAGCGCAGGCTGCCGATCAGGTAGCTGCGCACGCCGACCTCTCCCTCGCTGCCGCGGCCTGGCACGGCGCGCAGTCCGTCGGGCTGCGCCACCGTCATGCCGCGCTCCTGCGCGGCGGCCACCACGGCACGCGCCAGCGGATGTTCGCTGCCGCTTTGCAGGCTGGCGGCCACCGCCAGTTGCCCGGCCTCATCGATGCCTGGCGGCACCCTGAAATGGACCAGCCGCGGGCGACCCACCGTCAGCGTGCCGGTCTTGTCGAAGGCCACGGTGTCCACTTTGTGCGCCAGTTCCAGCGCCTGCGCGTCCTTGATCAAAATACCGTTTTTCGCCGCGACCCCGGTGCCTGCCATGATGGCCGCCGGCGTGGCCAGCCCCAGCGCACAGGGACAGGCGATCACCAGCACGGCCACCGCATGAATCAGCGCCGCCTCCACCCCGGCACCCACGAAAAGCCAGCCCAGCAGGGTCGCCAGCGCAATCACCAGCACCACCGGCACGAACACCGCCGAGACCTGGTCCACCAGCCGCTGGATGGGCGCCTTGGCCGCCTGCGCGTCTTCCACCAGGCGGATGATGTGGGCCAGCACACTCTCGCTGCCTACCGCACTGACCTGAAGCACCACACGGCCATCGCCGTTGATGCTGCCACCGGTAAGTTTGTCGCCGGCTTGTTTGGTCACGGGCAGCGGCTCGCCGGTGAGCATGGACTCGTCCACCTGCGTCTGCCCTTCCTGCAGCAGGCCGTCCATCGGGATGCGCTCGCCTGGCCGCACCACCAGGCGGTCGCCCAGCAGCACCTCGGCCACCGGCAGGTCGGCTTCCTCGCCCGTGCCCTGCAGCACGTGCGCGACCTCGGGCCGCAAGGCATGCAGCGCGCGTATCGCCGCCGTGGTCTGGCGCTTGGCGCGCGCCTCCAGCCACTTGCCCAGCAGCACCAGCGTCACCACCACGGCCGAAGCCTCGAAATAAAGATGCGGCATGGTGTCAGGCTCGGCGCTGAGCCACAGCCACATGGACAGGCCCCACCCGGCGCTGGTGCCAATCGCCACCAGCAGGTCCATGTTGCCGGTCAGCGCCTTCAGCGCATGCCACCCCGCCTTGTAAAACCGCGCGCCCAGAATGAACTGCACCGGCGTCGCCAGCAGGAACTGCTGCCAGGCGGGCAGCATCCAGTGTTTGCCCAGCAGGTCCCCCAGCATGGGCACCACCAGCGGCGCCGAGAGCAGCAGGCCAATGGCCACCGGCGCAAAGCCGGCCCAGGGCGACAGGTCTTCCGGCATCGCCTCTTCGGGCGAGACCGGCTCGTAACCGGCGTTGCGCACCGCGCGGCGGATCTGGGCATCCATCTGCGCCGAAGGCACGTAGGTCACCCGCGCCGATTCGGTCGCCAGGTTCACGGTGGCGTCTGACACGCCAGGGACTTTTTTCAGGGCCTTTTCGACACGCGACACACACGACGCGCAGGTCATGCCGCCGACGCCGAGATCCAGGGTGGAGGAGAGGGGGGTGGAAGTAGTCATGGAGGGATGATCCACCTTGCCATGATGGCAAGGTCAAGCCTTGATGCAGATCAACCCCATGCGTGGTATGGGTTTTCAGGGGCCCCGGCTTGACCTTACCATGGTGGCAAGGTTCAAACTGCAGGCGTCGAACACCTCATCCACATCCATTCAGAAGGAAACACCATGAACCAGAGCTTCAACGTACAAGGCATGACCTGCGGCCACTGCGAACGCGCCGTGACCCAGGCCGTCAAGACCCTGGACCCGCAGGCCACAGTGAACATCGACCGCGCAACCGGCAAGGTCGACGTGGATTCCAGCCAGCCGCGCGAGGCCATTGCCGCCGCGATTGCCGAAGAGGGCTACACCGTCGCACCATGAGCTCGCCCATGAACATCGGCGAAGCGGCTCGCCAGTCGGGCGTGTCTGCCAAGATGGTGCGCCACTACGAGTCGCTGGGCCTGCTGCCGCAGGTGCAGCGCAGCGACAGCGGCTACCGCCAGTACAGCGAGGCCGAGGTGCACACGCTGCGTTTCATCAAGCGCGGCCGCGACCTCGGCTTTTCCATGGCCGAGATTGCCGAACTGGTCAGCCTGTGGAACAACCGGCGCCGCGCCAGCGCCAGCGTGCGGCGCATCGCGCAGAAACACGCCGACGACCTGACCCGGCGCATCGCCGAGATGCAGGCCATGCAGCAGACCCTGACGCACCTGGTGCACGGCTGCCAGGGGAACGACCGGCCGGAGTGTCCCATCCTGGACGACCTGGCGGGTCAGGCCCCGAAGTCCTGACTCCATTCTTTGCGTCACGCTGAGGCCGTGGTTTGCGTGGGTCGGTAGTTGGAACTCCCCACTCCCAACCCCCCGCCCTTCCCTCGCCCCGCTGGGCGAGAGAAGGGAGCCTCATGTGGCCGCGTGCGCTGCGCTCGCGTGCAAACTTGACCGTTCGTTGGGATTCCCGTCCTTGAAGTGCTGCGCGCTTCAAGGACTCCGGATTGAATTCGGCTCTGGTATTTGGGGTTTGCTTTTTTTCCCACCCTTCTGTATGCGCCGAGGAGCGGAGGTCCAGACGGATCAGGACGGGCGATTGTCTGAGCGAAGCGAGTTCGAGCCAGGCCCCGGCTGGACCGAGCACCGCAGGTTGCCCCTCGTAGCGTCAGCGGAGAGGGGACGCAGACAGCAGGGTCGCCTTTTCTTTGCTTACTTTCTTTTGGCGAAGCAAAAGAAAGTAAGTTGCCGCCGGGCAACCCCCGGCCAACAGGCGCACACCAACTACCAGCCATCGAAGCTGCCAGAGATGGACCCCCGACCCGTCCGCGACACCCGTCCCGCCCCAACCGCTACCATACGCCCCATGCTCCACAAGCCCCGCATCCTGGTGATCGAAGACGAGTCCGGCATTGCCGACACGATCCAGTATGTGCTGGCCACCGACGGCTTCGCGCCGGTGTGGTGCGCCACCGCCCAGCAGGCGCTGCAGGAGTTTGCGGCCGAGCCGCCGGCGCTGGCCATCCTCGACGTCGGCCTGCCCGACCTCAATGGTTTCGAGCTGTTCAAGCGCCTGCATGCCTTGCCCGGCGGGGCCCAGGTGCCCATGTTGTTCCTGACGGCGCGCAGCGACGAGATCGACCGCGTGGTGGGGCTGGAGCTGGGCGCCGACGACTACATCGCCAAACCGTTTTCGCCGCGCGAGCTGGTGGCGCGGGTGCGCGGCATCCTGCGCCGCACGGTACGCACGCCTTCTGCCGCTCCTCGGGAAGCTGCCCCGGCAAACACACCGTCGGTGTTCCTGCTCGACGAGGAGCGCCGCCAGATCCGCTTCTACGGCCGGGCACTGGAGCTGTCGCGTTATGAATACGGCATCCTGCGCCTGCTGGTGCGCAAACCCGGCCGCGTCTTCACGCGCGACGAGCTGCTGGGCCAGGTCTGGGAAGACGGCAGCGGCAGCCTGGACCGCACGGTGGACGCGCACATCAAGACGCTGCGCGCCAAGCTCAAGGCCGTGGCGCCTTTGACCGAACCGATACGCACCTCGCGCGGCTCGGGCTACGCGCTGGCCGAGGACTTGCCTCAGGAGCAGCGTTGAGCCGGAACGGACGCCGCGAAGGGCCGCCCCGAGCAAGGCTAGCCCCTCTTCACCGTGCAAGGGGCAGCGTACCGCCGAAGGCTCACGCAGTGAAAAGCGTGGGGGCCCATTGAATAAGCGCAACCGCATCTTCATCGGCATCCTGCTGATTTATGCAGCCGGCATTGCCTTCATCCTGTACCGCGTGGTCGCCGAGATCGATCCGCGATACCGCGAGTCAGCCGAAGAGTCGCTGGTCGAAACCTCGCACCTGCTGGCCGGGCTGATCGAGCAGGACGTCCAGGCCGGCGCGATAGACACGACGCGGCTGGAGCCGCTGTTCAAGTCGCTGTACGCGCGCCAGTTCCTGTCGCAGATCTATTCGGTCACCAAAACCCGCATCGAGATGCGCGCCTACGTCACCGACCGCTCGGGTCGGGTTCTGTTCGACTCGCTGGGCAAATCCGCCGGCGCGGACTATTCACAATGGAAAGACGTCAGCCACACCCTGCGCGGCGACTACGGCGCACGCACCACCCGCGACGTCGAGGCCGACCCGCTGAGCTCGGTGATGTATGTGGGTGCGCCCATCCGCTGGAACAACGAGATCATCGGCGTCGCCACCATCGGCAAGCCGGTCACCAGCTTCGGCCAGTTTGTGTCTGCGGCGCGCCAGAAAACCCTGTTCGTCGGCCTGGTGTCGGTGCTGGCGGTGCTGCTGCTGGCGGTGATCGTCTCGGTCTGGCTGGTACGGCCTTTCGGCGTGATCGCCGACTACGTGCGTTATGTGCGGGCCCAGCGCTCGCTGAACCTGCCGCGCCTGGGCCGGCGCGCGCTGGGCGCCATCGGTGCGGCGTATGACGAGATGCGCGACGCGCTGGCCGGCCGCAACTACGTGGCCGACTATGTGCAGACGCTCACGCACGAGGTCAAAAGCCCGCTGTCGGCGATACGCGGCGCGGCCGAGCTGCTGCAGGAAGCCGGCATGCCGCAGGCCGAGCGCCAGCGCTTTCTGGCCAACATCATGCGCGAGACCGGCCGCATCCAGGAGATGGTGGACCGCATGATGGAGCTCACCGCGCTGGAAACCCGCCGGGCGCTGGACCACCCCGTGCCGGTCGCCATGAAGCCGCTGCTTGAGGAACTCGCGGGCACGGCGCAGGATGCGGCGGCCGCGCGCGCCATCCGCGTCATCGTGGATGCACCCGACGACGCGGTGGTGGAGGGCGACGCGTTTTTGCTGCGCCGCGCGGTCAGCAACCTGCTGGACAACGCCATCGATTTTTCGCCCGACGGCGACACCGTGGTGCTGTCGCTGCAGCTGCAGGCGCGCACCCTGCGCATCCGGGTGCAGGACAGCGGCCCCGGCATTCCGGATTACGCCCAGGACAAGGTCTTCGAGAAGTTCTACTCGCTGGCGCGGCCACATTCGCGCAAGAAAAGCACCGGCCTGGGCCTGGCTTTTGTGCGCGAGATTGCCTCGCTGCACGACGGCCGCATCGAACTGGCCAATGTGCCCGGTGAGGCCGGACAGGGCGCGGTGGCCACGCTGTCGCTGCCGCGCGCCGCTTCGTAACCGGATTTCACGCCGACTTCACACAAGCTTCCTGAAAGCTTCGAACCGCCTTCCCGGACGCTCGCCATCCTTGGACCCGTGCACTGTCGCACGCCCGCCAAGGAGTTTTCATGCCGTCCACCCTGTCCCACCCGGCCCCCAGCGCGCGCTGGCTATGGCTCGCCACCGCCGGTATGGCCGCCGCCTGTTTCATCACGCTGACGCTGCGTCCCGCGCACGCCCAGGACCGGGAAGCCCCTCCGCGGCAAAAAACCGAAAGCCCTTACTTCTTCGTCAAAAGCGATGAGCCCGCCCTGGACCAGCTGCCCCTCAAGGCGACCCAGGTTGACGTGCGCATCTCCGGCGTGATCGCCGACGTCACCGTGACCCAGCATTACCGCAACGAGGGCCAGCGCGCCATTGAAGCGAAGTATGTGTTCCCCGGCTCCACCAAAGCCGCGGTCTACGGCATGAACGTGCGGCTGGCCGATCGCCTGATCACCGCCGACATCCGCGAAAAACAGCAGGCCCGCATCGAGTACGACAGCGCCAAAAAAGAGGGCAAGACCGCTGCGCTGCTCGAGCAGCATTTGCCGAATGTGTTCCAGATGAACGTGGCCAACATCCTGCCGGGCGACGACGTGAAGGTCGAGCTGCGCTACACCGAGCTGCTGGTGCCGCAGTCGGGCAACTACCAGTTTGTCTTCCCGACCGTGGTCGGCCCGCGTTACAACAGCCCGCAGTCGGAACAGGCCCAGGCGAAGTGGGTGGCCAAACCCTACCTGCCCGCCGGCCAGCCGTCGGCGACCGCCTTCGACATCAAGGTGCAGCTCGCCACACCGATAGGCTTGAAGGAAGTGCGCTCCGACTCCCACGCCGTCAGAGTGCAACTCGCGGGTGACGGCGAGGCCGGCAGCCAACGCGCCAGCGTATCGCTGCAACCCGGCGCCGGCCCGGCCAACAACCGCGACTTCATCCTCGACTACCGCCTCGCCGGCGACCGCATCGAGTCGGGCATCCTGCTGTATCCGGGCAACCCCGGCAGTGGCGAAAACTTCTTCCTCGCCATGGTCGAGCCGCCCAAGCAGATCGCCGCGCAGACCATCAACCCGCGCGAGTACATCTTTGTGGTCGACATCTCGGGCTCCATGCATGGCTTCCCGCTGGAGACTTCCAAGGCCCTGCTGCGCGAACTGATAGGCAGCCTGCGTCCCAGCGACAGCTTCAATGTGCTGCTGTTCGCCGGCAGCAACCGCTTCCTGAGCCCGAAGTCCGTGCCCGCCAGCCGCGCCAACATCGAGCAGGCCATCAGCACCATCGTGCAAATGGGCGGCGGCGGCAGCACCGAGCTGATCCCGGCCCTCAAACGCGTCTACGCCGAGCCCAAGGCCGCCGACGTATCGCGCACCATCGTGGTGGTGACCGACGGTTATGTCACGGTGGAGCGCGAGGCCTTCGAGCTGGTGCGCCGCAACCTGTCGCAGGCCAACCTGTTTTCCTTCGGCATCGGCTCCTCGGTCAATCGCCACCTGATGGAAGGCCTGGCCCGCGCCGGCATGGGTGAACCTTTTGTCATCACCAAAGCCGAGCAGGCGCCGGCCGAAGCCGCACGTTTTCGCAAGATGATCGAGTCCCCGGTGCTGACCAGCGTGAAAGCCCGTTTTGAAGGTCTGGATGTTTACGACGTGGAGCCGGCCCAGTTGCCCGACGTGCTGGGCGAACGCCCGGTGCTGGTCTTCGGCAAGTGGCGCGGCCAGCCTGGCGGCCAGCTCATCATCGAAGGCCAGACTGCCAGCGGGCCCTGGCGCCAGCTGCTGCCGGTCGGCAGCGGCAGCCAGGACGCGGCGGCGCTGCGTTACCTCTGGGCGCGGCACCGCATTGCCGGCCTGTCCGACCAGGAGGCGCTGGAAGGCGGCGACGCCCAGCGCCAGCGCATCACCGAACTCGGCCTGCAATACAACTTGCTCACGCAATACACCAGCTTCCTCGCGGTGGACAAGGTCGTGCGCAACACCCAGCCGGGGGAGACGCCCAGCGTGAACCAGCCTTCGCCCATGCCCGAGGGCGTGAGCAACCTGGCCCTGGGCGCCGAAGTGCCCGGCACCCCCGAGCCCGCGGTGTGGGGCGGCATGGCCATGATGTTGTCGGTGCTGGGCATGTTGGCCCGCCGCCAGCGCCGTCACAACCCCGCCCGCCTCACCGCCTGAAGGAGAGTGCTCATGGCCATACGCAAGGACCTCTCCGGCCTTCACACGCTGGCGCGACCGCAGGGCCTGCTCAAGCGGCCCGGCTTCGTACGCTGGGGCGTGCGCATCGACACCGCGCCCGAATGGATCTGGCTGGCGCTGCTGGCTGCGGCGCTGTGGCCGACCTGGCTGTGGATGGGCCAGCGCATGCTGGACCGCTCCGACGATCCACTGGGCCTGCTGGCACTGTCGGCACTCGGACTGCTGGTGTGGCAACAGCGGCGCCGCCTGCGGCCCGCGCCGCGCCTGGTGTGGCTGGCAGGGGCGCTGGCTGGCGCGGTGGCCGCCACCCTGAGTCAGGGCGTGCTGCCCTCACTGGTGGTGGCGCTGCTGTCACTGAGCGCGCTGGCCGCCGGCCTCTGCGCCTTCCTGCCGGGCCGCGTGGCCAGTGCGCCGGTGCTGGGCCTGGCAGTGCTGTCCGTGCCCCTGCTCGCCTCGCTGCAGTTTTATGCCGGCTACCCGCTGCGTGTGCTCACCGCCGAGGCCAGCCGCTGGCTGCTGGTCCTCGGCCATGAGGTCGAACGCAGCGGCGCCAGCCTGCTGGTGGACGGCCGGCTGGTGATTGTGGACGCGCCCTGTTCGGGCGTGCAGATGGCCTGGTTCGGTTACTTCAGCGCCTGTGCCGTCACGCTTTACCTCCAGCGCGGCAACCGCGCCTTCCTGACGCGGCTGCCCGCCGTCAGCGTGCTGGTGCTGTCCGGCAATGTGCTGCGCAACACCGTGCTGGTGGCCGCCGAAGCCTCGGGTCGGGCGGTGCCGGGCTGGGTCCACGAAGTTGTCGGCCTGTTGGTGCTGGCCGCCGTGTGCGCCGCCATCGCCTGGCTAATGTCGCGTCCCGAGAAAGCCCGCCATGTTTGACAACAGCTTCATCAACCGCGTCCTTCACAAAAGCCTGTGGCTGCTGCTGCTGCCGGCCTGTGTGCTGTGGGCGGCCTTCGCCGCCTTGAGCCGTCCCGTGCTTGTGCCGGACACACGCGCCGGCAACAGCGAGTTCACCACCGAATGGCAGGGCCAGCCGCTGCGGCCGCTGGCGCTGAGCGAGGTGGAGGAACGGTTTGCCCGGCGCTTTCCGGGCACGCTGAGCCGCCTGACCAATGGCACACAAGTGCTGGTGCTGCGCAGCGTCGACCGGCCGACAAGAATGCTGCACCCGGCCACCGACTGTTACCAGGGCCTGGGTTACCGGATCGCCGCGCAGCAGCTCGAGCGCGACGCCGATCAGCGCCTGTGGCGCTGCTTCGAGGCGACACGCGGTGGCCAGCGCCTGCGCGTCTGCGAGCGCATCGCCGATGCCGGCGGACAAGGTTTCACCGACACCTCCGCCTGGTACTGGGCTGCCGTGCTCGGCCAGTCCCGCGGGCCATGGCAAGCCCTCACCGTCGCGAGCCCGCTGTGAAACCGCTGCGTTTTATGGCCTGGATGCTTTTTTGGCTGTTGGCCCTTGCGGGCTGTGCGTGTGCAGCTATTTATTTAATAGCAAAACTGGTGCTGGCGCCATTGCCCGGCGAGTGGTCCGTGCCGCTGCGTGCCGGCCCGCTGCAATTGCAGGCAGGTGTGCCGACCATGATCCGGCTGGCCACCGCGCCCTGGGTCGGCCCCCTGCTGGACGGCCGCCGGCTGGCCACACGCGCCGGGCCTGTGCGTCTGGCCTGGCAGGCGCCCAGCCGCACGCTGCTGCTGCACTGCGCGCCATGCACCATCACGCCGGCCGGCCTGGGCCAGCAGCGCGTGGTGCTGCAGGACGTCCGGCTCAGCCTGCGCCGGCAAGGCCTGTGGCTGGACGGCGAGCTGGCCTCGGGCGCGCTACGCGCCACCTGGCGCGGCGAGTTGTCGAGTCAGCAAATGAAGATCCGCTTGCAACTCCCGTCCAGCGCCATTGCCGACGCTTATGCCCTGCTCGGCGCGGCGATTCCCGAACTGGCACGCGCCCGCATCGACGGCCGGTTTGCGCTGCAGGCAGAACTCAGCCTGCCCGGCGGGCCACTGCGCCTGGCGCCGCAGATCGAAGGTTTCCAGGTCAGCGGCCTGGGCACGGAAGTGTTTGCCGCGGCCCGCTCGGCCTGCAGCCGGCGCAGCAGCCGCCTCACGCCCGACAGCTGGCTGGCGCGCGCAGTGATCGCCGCCGAAGACCAGCGCTTTTACCAACACCCTGGTTACGACCTCGCCGAATTCAGCGCCGCACTGGGCCGCAACCAGCGCGAAGGCCGCATCGCCCGCGGCGCCAGCACCTTGCCCCAGCAACTGGCCAAGCTGCTGGTCACCGGCGACGAACGCAGCCCGGTGCGCAAGCTGCGCGAGTTGCTGTATGCGGTCGAGATGGAGCAGACCCTGGGCAAGCCGCGCATGTTGCAGCTGTATCTGTCGCACGCGCCCTGGGGCGAGGGGCTGTGCGGCGCCGAAGCGGCCGCACAACATTATTTCGGCCAGCGTGCCCACACCCTGAGCCCGGCGCAGGCGGTCTGGCTGGCCGCCATGCTGCATCACCCGGCGCAGCATGCCCAGGACTGGGCACGTACCGGCCGCATCGACGCGGCGCGCGCCCAGTGGGTGCTGGCCGGACTGCAGGGTGTGCCGCGCCGGCAGCGCGCGAAGCTGGTTCAGGAGCTGGACCAGGCGGACTGGGCCGCGCCCGCCTTGCGGCGCGAGGAATAACCGGACTGGTGCACAAAAACAGGGGCCACGCACCGCCGTCGTGCATTTTGTACACAGTTTGCAAACAAATTGCGTACAAAAACTGGCACGCCTCATGCATGAGAGCTGTCCATGGACGCTGCCCTTCCCCTCGCCCCTGCCGCTGTCGAACTGGTCTCGCTGACCAAGCGTTATGCCCAGGGCGCGCCGGCGGTGGACAACATCAACCTGCGCATTGCCAGCGGCAGTTATTGCTGCCTGCTGGGGCCCTCGGGTTGCGGCAAAAGCACCACCTTGCGCATGATTGCCGGCCATGAAACCGTGAGCAGCGGCGACATCCTGCTGGAAAACCGCAACATCACCAGCCTGCCGGCCGCCGCACGCGGCACCGCCATGATGTTCCAGAGTTTTGCGCTGTTTCCGCATTTGTCGGCGCTCGACAACGTCGCCTTCAGCCTGAAGATGAAAGGCGTCGCCAAGGCGAGCCGCCACAAGCAGGCGCAGGACCTGCTCGAACGCGTGGCCATGGGCCACCTGGCGCAGCGCAAACCCGGCGAGCTGTCGGGCGGCCAGCAGCAGCGTGTGGCGCTGGCACGCGCCCTGATCACCCAGCCGCGTGTGCTGCTGCTCGACGAGCCGCTGTCGGCGCTGGACCCGTTTTTGCGCATCCAGATGCGCGCCGAGCTGCGCCGCTGGCAAAAGGAGCTGGGCCTGACCTTTATCCACGTGACCCATTCGCAGGAAGAAGCGATGGCGCTGGCCGACACCATGGTGGTGATGAACCAGGGCCTGATCGAGCAGGTCGGCTCGCCGCACGAGATCTACAACGCGCCGGCCACCGAGTTCATTGCGCGTTTCATGGGCGGCCACAACGTCATCAGCACCGGCAGCGGCAAGATCGCCGTGCGCAACGACCACATGCTGATCGCTCCCGCCGAACCCAGCGCGCCGGCCACCGGCATCGCCGGCATGGGCGCGGCCGGCCGCAGCGACGGGCCGCCCCTAGCAAGGCCAGCCCCCTCGGGGGGCAGCGACGTACACGCAGTGACTAGCGTGGGGGCCATAGTCACCGATGTCGAGTACCAGGGCACCTATGTGCTACTGGGCCTGGACGCCAGCACCGCGACCGGCCCCACCGGCGTCTCGGTGATGCTGCCCGAAGCAAAGTTTGCCCAGCGCCCCTATGCCATGGGCGAGTCCGTTCACCTGTCCTGGCACGCCGCGCACGCGCTGCGGGCCTGATCCCTGTTCACGTTTTTAACCAAGGAGCCACCATGTCCAACGACACCCTCGACCCCACCCCCGAAGCATCCGGCATGCAACGCCGCACCCTGCTCACCGGCATGGCCGGCATCCTGGCCAGCGGCCTGGCGCCCGCGGTGCACGCGCAGGAAAAAATCACCCTGCGTTACCTCGGTACGGCCGTCAACCAGGACAAGGCGATTGCCGAGAAATTCAAGGCCGACACCGGCATCACCATCCAGTACGTGGCCGTCACCACCGACGACGTCACCAAACGCGCCGTCACCGCGCCCAACAGCTTTGACCTGATCGACACCGAGTACTTCTCGCTGAAGAAAATCGTGCCGACCGGCAACTTGAAGGGCATTGACACCAAGAAGATCAAGAACGCCGACAAGATCACCCCGCTGTTCACCACCGGCACCGTGGCCGGCAAGGCCGTCGGCGACCAGGGCACGGCGCCCAAAAAGGTGATTTACCTCGAAGGCGAAAAGTCCAAGGTGTTCGCCAAGTCGCCGACCCAGTTCATGTCGCTGATCCCCACGGTCTACAACGCCGACACCCTGGGCATACGCCCAGACCTGATCAAGCGCCCGATCTCCTCCTGGGCCGAGCTGCTGAACCCCGAGTTCAAGGGCAAGGCCGCCATCCTGAACATTCCGTCCATCGGCATCATGGACGCCGCCATGGTGGTCGAAGCCAAGGGCATCTACAAATACCCCGACAAGGGCAACATGACCAAGGCCGAGATCGACCTGACGATCAAGACCCTGATCGAAGCGAAAAAAGCCGGGCAGTTCCGGGCGCTGTGGAAAGACTTCAACGAGTCGGTCAACCTGATGGCCTCGGGCGAAGTGGTGATCCAGTCGATGTGGTCGCCCGCCGTCACCGCCGTGCGCACCAAGGGCATCGCCTGCAACTTCCAGCCGCTCAAGGAAGGTTATCGCGCCTGGGCGGCCGGCTTCGGCCTGCCGGCCACGCTCTCGGGCCGCAAGCTCGACGGCGCTTATGAGTTCATCAACTGGTTCCTCGACGGCTGGGCCGGCGCCTACCTGAACCGCCAGGGTTATTACAGCGCCGTGCTGGACACCGCCAAGGCCAAGATGGAAGCCTACGAGTGGGCCTACTGGATGGAAGGCAAACCCGCCAGCCAGGACATCAAGAGCCCGAACGGCGACGTGCTGGCCAAGACCGGCAGCGTGCGCGACGGCGGCAGCTACGAAGCCCGCATGGGCGGCATCGCCTGCTGGAACGCGATCATGGACGAGAACGAGTACATGGTCAGGAAATGGAATGAATTTGTAGCGGCCTGAAAAAAGGAAACACCCCCTTCTCGGCTCACTTCGTGTAGCCGGATCCCCCCTCGAGGGGGCGACACCTGCCGCCCGGCAAAGCCGGTTCCGCGGTGTCCGCTGAAGGGCTCGTTTCAACTCGCAGCGCGCCTGATTTAAACCCATGAGCACACACACCGCCTCTCCACATGCTGCCAGCCCGCCGGCTCACGCCATCAAGGCCTGGTGGCAGGCTGCGCCGTTCACTGCGGTGTTTGCGCTTTTTTTCCTGGTGCCGCTGGCGCTGGTGCTGATGGTCAGCTTCTGGAACTTCAACGAGTACGAGCTGATTCCCGGCTTCACCTTGCGCAACTACTTCGCGATTTTTGAAGGCTGCAGCAAACTCACCGACAACGGCGACCTGTGTGTCTCGCTGTCGACTTATTTGTCCACGCTGAAGTTCTGCCTGCTGGTCTGGGGCATCACGCTGCTGATCGGTTTTGCGGTGGCCTACTTCCTGGCCTTTCATGTGCGCTCGCCCGGCATGCAGACGGCGCTGTTTGTGCTGTGCACTGTCCCCTTCTGGACCTCCAACGTCATCCGCATGATCTCCTGGGTGCCGCTGCTGGGCCGCAACGGCCTGGTGAACCAGGGCCTGGTGGGGGCCGGCATCGTGGACCAGCCGGTGGAGTGGCTGCTGTTCTCCGACTTCTCGGTGGTGCTGGCGTTTGTGCACCTCTACACCATGTTCATGATTGTGCCCATCTTCAATTCGATGATGCGCATAGACCGCTCATTGCTCGAAGCCGCCAGCGACAGCGGGGCCTCCGGCTGGCAGACGCTGTGGAACGTGATTGTTCCGCTGTCGCGCACCGGCATCCTGATCGGCTCGATTTTTGTCATCACCATCGTCATGGGCGACTTCGTCACCATCGGCGTGATGGGCGGCCAGCAGATCGCCTCCATCGGCAAAATCATCCAGGTGCAGACTTCCTATTTGCAGTTCCCGCTGGCCGCGGCCAACGCGGTGATCCTGCTGGCCATCGTGCTGATGATCATCTGGGGTTTGACGCGTCTCGTTGACATAAGGAAAGAGCTATGAGTGCCGCGCTCAGGCTGCCGGGTAGCTCGCGGAGCGAAATCAAGAAGGAGGCGAAGCCGGGGGACATTCGCGCAGCGCGCTGCCCGGCAGCCTCGAAGGGACACCCATCATGAGCCAACGCACCGGTGAACAACGTTCCCCCGGCTTCTGGCCACTGGCCAGCGTTTTCGGCCTGTTCGTGCTGTTCATGTACGGGCCCATGCTGACCATCTTCGTGCTCAGTTTCCAGGGCCCGGAAGGCGGGTTGACCTTCCCCATGCGCGGTGTCTCGCTGCACTGGTTCTACAAACTCGCCGAGGGCCTGGGCACGGTCGATATCGGTGCGGCCTTCCTGCGCTCCTTGCTGCTGGGCGGTGTGGTGATGCTTTTCACCGTCGTGCTGTCGGTGCTGGCGGGCCTGGCCTTCCGCAAAAAACTCACGGGCGGCAATGCGCTGTTTTTCATCACGGTGGCCAGCCTGATCATGCCGTCCATCATCGTGTCGCTGGGCATAGGCCTGCAGTTCCGCCTGCTCGACAGCGGCATCAAGGCACTGCTGCCCGAGAGCATGCTGGAGAACTACGGCACGGCGCTGGGCCTGATGACTTCGGCGCTGGGCGCGCACCTGACATGGACGCTGCCCTTCGGCCTGCTTATCATGTTTGCTGTGTTCAACCGTTTCAACCCCGCTTATGAAGAGGCCGCGCGCGACCTGGGCGCCACGCCGTGGCAGGCCTTCCGCCATGTGGTGCTGCCGCTGATCGGGCCCTCGGTGGTCGGCATCGGCATGTTCGGTTTCACCCTCTCCTGGGACGAGATCGCCCGCACCTCGCAGGCCATCGGCGACGTCAACACCCTGCCGCTGGAATTGCAGGGCCTGACCTCGACCGTCACCACGCCATCGATCTATGCGCTGGGCACGGTCACCACCATCGTTTCATTCGCCGTCATGGGCATCGCCGTCGGCCTGGCCATGTGGCTCGGCAAGCGCCAGAAAAAAGCGCGGTCATGAGCGAAGCGGTGGTGCTCCCCCTGAGCGACAGCGAGATGTACGAACGCGTGCTGTCGGCCATCCTCGACCATCGCCTGCCGCCGGGCACCAAGCTGGTCGAGGACAAGCTGGCCAGCGCTTTCGGCGTGTCGCGCACCCGCATCCGTCCGGTGCTGGTGCGCCTGGCCAACGAGCAGGTCGTCACGCTCACGCCGAACCGCGGCGCGACGATTGCCCAGCCCACCGAGCAGGAGGCGCGCGAGGTGTTCGAAGCGCGCCGCCTGATCGAGCCGCGCCTGGTCGAGCTGTTCATCGCCCGCGCCGGCAAGGACGACATGTTGTGCCTCAAGCGCTGCATCGCCGACGAGGACGCGGCGCGGCTGGCCGGCGACATGCGCCGCGCGATCCGCCTGTCGGGCGACTTCCACCTGCACATTGCCGAGCGCGCCGGCCACCAGACCCTGGGCCGCATCCTGCGCGAGCTGACCTCCCGCACCTCACTGATCCTGATGACCTACAGCCCGGCCCATGCGCGCGAACGCGAGGAAGCTACCGCCTGCGGTTGCCGCGAACACCGCGCCCTGCTGGACGCCATCACGCTGCGCGACGCGCCCGAGGCCGCGCGCCGCATGCACGAACATTTGACGCGGCTGGAGTCGCAACTGCAGTTCGCGCCACCGGCGGACGCCACACCCGACCTGGCCGCTCTGTTCAGCTGATGGCCCCCACGCATCTCACGTCGTGTCACGCACTGCGCCTGCGGAGTTCACCAGCGGGGGCCGCGATCCGGCTTTGCCGGTCGCAAGGCGCCGCCCCCTCGAGGGGGGCGCGCGCTACACGCAGTGCGCCTGGACGGGGGTGAATTTTCCAAATGCGCCAACTGCTGGTCATCAACCCCAACACTTCGGCCAGTGTCAGCGCGCTGCTGCAAACCCATGTGCAGGCCGCTGCCGGGCTGCATGTGGCTGTGCGCACGGTCACCGCGCGTTTCGGCGCGCCCTACATCGCCGACGAGGCCAGTTATGCAGTGGCCTCCCACGCCACGCTGGACGCCTGGGCCGCCGCGCTGGCGGAGCCCGCGCCCGCGCCTCATGCGGTGCTGATCGGCTGCTTCGGCGATCCCGGCCTGCTGGCCCTGCGTGAAAGCAGCCCGGTGCCCGTCACCGGCCTGGCCGAGGCGGCGTTTATCGAAGCCGCGCGCCATGGGCGTTTTGCCATCGTCACCGGCGGCGAGCGCTGGGGGCCGATGCTGGCCCGGCTGGCGCAGGCGCTGGGCCATGCACCGGCGCTGGCCGGCATCCACACCGTGGTCCCCACCGGCGCCGAACTGGCCGCCGACCCGGCCGCCGCCCGCACGCTGCTGGCCCAGGCCTGCCGCGACGCGGTGCGCCAGCTCGGCGCCCAGGCCGTGATCCTCGGTGGCGCCGGTCTCGCCGGCATGGCCGCGAGCATCCAGCCCGGGCTGGCGGTGCCGCTGATCGACAGCGTCACCGCCGGTGCCCACTGGGCGCTGCGCAGCCACGCCGCGCCGCCGCAGCGCGCCCGCGCCGGCTTCGATGTGCCCTGGGACCGGCTGTCGGCCGAGCTCATGGCCCTCGGCCAGCACCCTGCAGGCCCTTGATGCTCTGTTATTGATAGCTGCTTGCGCTTGCCGGGAAAGGGCTGGCGGCACTTTTGATGCTCAAGTCGCAGCAGCCTTCGGGCTGCGGACAACGACAAAAATCTTTACGAAATCCTCACGCTCGCGTCATGGCGGGCTTACACAGGCTGCGCAAACTTGCCTTCAAGCTGACGCCATCCCGGCCACAGCCCTGTCTTCTACCGAAAGGAAGCTCTCATGACCTCCATGTTCAAACCCCTGAAATCCGTCAACACCCTGGTTCTGGCCGGCATCATGGCCGCAGCCAGCATGGCCGCCGTGGCACAAACCGCGGCACCGGCCGCGCCTGCCGCAGCCAGCGCCCAGTCCCAGCCCGGCCCCCACGCCGGCCACCATGGCAAAAACCGCCACGACCCGGCGAAGATGCAGGCGCGTATCGCCCAGCACCAGGCTGAGCTCAAGGCCAAGCTCAAGCTCACGCCGGCCCAGGAAGGCGCCTGGACGGCCTTCACCGCTTCCATGCAGCCTCCGGTTCACGGCGCCCGCCCTGATCGCGCTGCCATGAAGGCCGAGTTTGACAAGCTGACCACCCCCGAACGTATCGACAGGATGCGTGCCCTGCGCGCCCAGCGCATGGCCGAGATGAACGCCGCGATGGACAAGCGTGGCGATGCGACCAAGACCTTTTATGCCGCGCTGAACGCCGACCAGCAAAAGGTCTTCGACAGCCAGCGCATGGGCCGCGGCGGCAAGGGCCATGGCGGCCACCACGGTCATCACAAAGGCTGAGTGTTGAACTGACACCCGCACGCCGCCGGTGCGGCAGCGGGTCGGGCCTGCGCCCTGTCATGACGACAGGCGCAGGCCTTTTTTCGTTCAGGCCAGCAGGCTTTGCAACTCGCCGCTGCTGACCAGCTGGTCCAGCTCTGCAGCGCCGCCGACCAGCATGCCCCGCACAAACACCATGGGGAAGGTCGGCCAGCCGGTCCACATCTTGAGCGCATTGCGCTCGCGCCAGGTGTTGAAGTAGTTGCCGTATTCCAGGTAGTGATGGGGCACGCCGGCCGCGTCGAGCCGGCGCCGCGCCTTCTTCGGAAAGGGATTCATGGCCATGCCCACCACCACCACCGGGTGGGCCGCCAGCGCGCTTTGCACCTCCTGCACGATGGCCTGCTGGTGGCGGGCCACCGTGCCCCGAATGGCGGGATGGATACGGGATTCGTCGAGGATGGCACGCGGCATGGCGGTCTTTCAGGAAAGCGGATGTGGCAGCTTAAGCCATCCAGCGCGCAAAAAAAACGCCCGGCCTCTTGCGAGGCGGGCGCCGTTTGTCCAGCCCCGCAGGGACTGGCGAGGTCCAGTCAATTACTGGGGTGCAGTCTTGGCCGTGCTGGCTGGGCCGGTGTCCATGCCCTTGCCGGACGCGTTGGCCGCTGCATCACGCTTGGCCTTGCGCATGGCTTTACGCTCGGCACGGGCGGCTTTGCGCTCGGCCGAGGTGGACGATGTGGCCGAGGCCTTGCTGGAACCCGACACCGTGCTGTCGCCCTGCGCAGAAGCGCCGGCCTTGCTGGTGTTGTTGACCTGCGCCTTCACGTCAGCGCGGGTATTGGCGGACATGCCGCCTGAACCGGCGGGTGCTGCAGCGCCGGTGGGCGTGCCGCCACCTTGCGCAGGTGCAGCCACCTTGGCGCCGGACTTGGTGTCAATCTCGCCTTTGACTTCAGCGCGGGTTGCGGGCATGGTGCCTGCATCGGCCGGGCGCTGCACCGTCGGGCCGCCTTGGGCGGGCGTCGGATTGGTCACGGTTTGTGCCGTGGCGAAGCCGGCAGTCGCCATCAGGGCGGCCAGCAAAATCGATTGGGTTGTCTTGATCATTGTCATTTTGTTTCTTTCATTGATTGAGGGGACTCGTGGAGGAAATGCTTCACAAGAACCCCACGCTGTTTAATTTAAATTCGCATCACCGGCGTTGGCATAGGCCACGTGGCCGGCTTGCTGTAGGACGAAAGGTGTGACGGGCTGCGTCGGAGAAGGGCGGTCAAAGTGTCGGCCCCGTTCCAGAGCGCAGCAGATTACTGGGGAGGCCGCTGTACGCCGCCGCCGGCAGACACATTGCCCGAACCCTGGACATTCACCTGCGGCGCAGCACCGGCGTTGTTGTTTGCGGGCAGGTTGCGCTGGATGGCGTTGTCGGCCCGGGCAGCGGCGCCGCCAACAGCGTTTTTCGCGCGGTAAGCGCCGCTGCGGGTAGCGTCAGCTGCGTCGCCCACGGCACCTTCGACCTTGTTGCCGGTACGCTGGACCGCATTGCCGGTGCGCTTGGCAGCGCGCTTGACCGTGCTGTCGCTGTTGACGCTGGCATTGGTGTTGGTATTGACCGAAGCGCCGCCGTTGCTGGCGTTGGCACGCACATCGGCGCTGATGTTGCTGTTCGCGCCAATACGCACGCCGTCCTGGGCGTGGGCGGCAAAAGCCAGCGTGGCGGCCAGGGCCACAGCGGCGGGAAGGGAGCGTGTTGAAAACTTGTTCATGGTTGTTTCCTTTGAAGCTGTTGACTGACTGAAACCAGTTTGCAAGGAACACTGGTTGAAGGAACATTGCAAAAGCCGTATCCATGTGGATCTGGTTGATGCAAATTTAGGCCCGTTCGCCCGCCGCAGTTATCGGCTGGTCCCCCTCAACAACGTAGGACGTGGCCCTTTACAGACGCTTCACACGGGCGATTCCGGGCTGGCTCAAAATTCAACACAAAAAATGAGCTTGCTGTCCTACAGTTGGCCAACACTGCTCCGAACGACAATCCTTTTTTGCCTGCGTACTGCCCATGCTCCCTCCAGAATCCCTTATCCAGGTGGCCCAGCCGCCGTCCGTTGCCGCCCAGCAGCCCTTGCCGGACGCCGATGCCGTCGCGGCGACGCAGGATGCGATCGCCAACGCCTCCCTGAGTTTTTCGCTCAAGGTGCTGACGGTCAATATCCACAAGGGGTTCACCTTCTTCAACCGCAAGTTCATCCTGCATGAACTGCGTGAAGCCGTGCGCACCGTGGGCGCCGACGTGGTTTTCCTGCAGGAAGTGACCGGCACCCACGCGCGCCACGAAAACAAGGTGGCCAACTACCCGGCCACACCGCACTACGAATTCCTGGCCGACAGCATCTGGCCGCAGTTCGCCTATGGCCGCAATGCGGTCTACACCAACGGGCACCACGGCAACGCGGTGCTGTCCAAATTCCCTATCATCAGTTTCGAAAACCGCGATGTGTCCATCAGCGGGCCGGAACGCCGCGGCCTGCTGCATTGCGTATTGCAGATCCCCGGCCGCGAGACCACGGTGCATGCCATCTGCGTGCACCTGGGCCTGGCCGAATCGCACCGCCTCAAGCAGCTCCACATGTTGTGCGACATGGTGCACAAGGACATCCCTGCCAGTGCCCCCGTGATCGTGGCCGGCGACTTCAACGACTGGCGCCTGCGCGCCCATGACGTGCTGGAGCGGGGCGCCGGCATGCACGAGGTGTTTGTGCAGGCCAACGGCCAGGCGGCGCGCACCTTCCCCGCACGTTTCCCGATGCTGCGGCTGGACCGCATCTATGTGCGCAATGCCATCGGCCACGCACCGGTGGTGCTGCCGCCCAGGCCCTGGTCGCACCTGTCGGACCACGCGCCGCTGGCCGCCGAAATCGAAATCTGATCGACAAGGAGTGTTGGTGATGCGCAGTCGCTGGGTGCCAGGCAACAAGTTCACGCTGCTGGAGAACGGCGAGGACTTTTTCCCACGGGTTTTCGAATGTATTGCCGCTGCAGAGCGGGAAGTGCTGCTGGAGACCTTCATCCTGTTCGAAGACAAGGTCGGCAAGGCCCTGCAGGAGGCCCTGCTCACCGCGGCCCGGCGTGGCGTGCAGGTGGACGTCACCATCGACGGCTACGGCTCGCCGGACCTGTCGCCCGGCTTCATCTCGGCGCTGACCTCGGCCGGCGTGCGTGTGCATGTGTTCGACCCCAGCCCGCGCCTGTGGGGCTACCGCACCAACCTGTTTCGCCGCATGCACCGCAAGATTGTCGTGATCGACGGCCAGCGCGCCTTCGTCGGCGGCATCAATTATTCGGCCGATCACCTGGCCGACTTCGGGCCCGAGGCCAAGCAGGACTATGCGGTCGAGGTCGAAGGGCCGCTGGTCGCCGAGATCGGGCAGTTCGTGCGCGCCCAGCTCCAGCTCGGCCACCAGCCGCCAGACGGGCCGCTCAAGCGCCTGCTCAGGCGAATACCGGTCCAGCCCGCGCTGAGCAGCTTGCCGGCTGCGGGGACCGCCGATGCCATGCTGGTCACGCGTGACAACCGCGATCACAAAAGCGACATCGAGCGCCACTACCGCATCGCCATCCGCGGCGCGCGCCAGCGCATCATCATCGCCAACGCCTACTTCTTCCCCGGCTACCGCCTGCTGCGCCAGTTGCGCAAGGCCGCCAGGCGCGGCGTCGACGTGCGCCTGATCCTGCAGGGCGAGCCCGACATGCCCATCGTCAAGATTGCCGCGAGCATGCTGTACCACCACCTGCTGGGCGCCGGCGTCAAGATCTACGAATACAGCGACCGGCCACTGCACGGCAAGGTGGCGCTGACCGACAACGAGTGGTCCACGGTCGGCTCCAGCAACCTCGACCCCCTGAGCCTGTCGCTCAACCTCGAGGCCAACGTCATCATCAAGGACCGCGCGTTCAACCAGCACCTGGCGGAGAACCTCGAAAAAATCATGCAGGCCAGCTGCCGGCAGATACGCGCGAGCGACCTGCCCGAGTCGCCCATGTGGGTCCGGCTGCGCAGCTTCTTCGTGTTTCACCTGCTGCGCCGCTACCCGGCCTGGTTCGGCTGGCTGCCGGCCCACCTGCCGCGCCTCACGCCGGCCGAGAAGCTGGTCGGCGAGACCGCGGGGCTGGACCACATCAACGAAGGCCAGGCCTCATGACGGCGGCAGCCGCCGCCCGCGACCGGGCGCCCCGCAGCGGCATCACCGGCCAGCCCTGGTGGCCCTGGCTCAAGCGCGCCGCCACCCTGGTGTTTTTTGGCCTGGTGGGCTGGCTGCTGGTGGAGCAGGGCCGAGCCATCGACTGGCCGGAAGTGTTTGCCGCGCTGCGCGCCTACCCGACGGCGCTGCTGCTGGCCGCAGTGGGGCTGTCGGCCCTGAGTTTTGGCCTGTACAGCTGCTTCGACCTGCTGGGCCGGCACTACACCGGCCATACCCTGTCCACGCCGACGGTGATGCTGGTGACCTTCATCAGTTACGTCTTCAACCTCAATCTCGGCTCGCTGGTGGGCGGCGTCGCCTTCCGCTACCGGCTGTACTCGCGCCTGAAGCTGGACACCGGCACCATCACCCGGGTGCTGACACTCAGCATGCTGACCAACTGGACCGGCTACCTGCTGCTCGGCGGCCTGGTGTTCGCCTTCGCCACGCCGGACCTGCCGCCCGGATGGAAGATGGGCAGCGGCGGCCTGCAGATCCTCGGTTTTGTGCTGCTGGCCGGCTCGGCGGCCTACCTGCTGCTGTGCGCGCTGTCGCGCCAGCGCAGCTTCACCCTGCGCGGCCACACGCTGGAGCTTCCCTCGGGCCGGCTGGCGCTGCTGCAGGTGGCCATGGGTGCGGCCAACTGGCTGGTCATGAGCGGCCTGATGTTTTTGCTGCTGCAACAGAAAGTGGCTTTCCCCGCCGTGGCCGGCGTGTTGCTGGTGGCGGCGGTCGCCGGCGTGGTGGCCCACGTGCCCGCGGGCCTGGGCGTGCTCGAGGCGGTGTTTGTGGCGCTGCTGTCGCACCAGATGCCGACCCACCAGCTGCTCGCCGCGCTGGTCGCCTACCGCGTCATCTATTACCTGGTGCCGCTGGTCATCGCGACCCTGGCTTACCTGGTGACCGAGGCCCGGGCCAAATCCCTCGCCCATGCCGCCGCCCCGACCCGGCCGGCCTGAACGCCTGATACCCGCCTTTTGACAGCTCATTTCGGCCCCTGGCGCCCGTACTGCGTGCGTGGGCAGCTATCGATACGATAGCAAACATGGCCAGTCCGGGAACAGGGACATACTGACGATATATACAGTATTTCAGTGATTTACTGTATATTGATACAGTGTCCATCTCCACCACCCAGCGCAAGCTCGCGATCCTGGCAGACGCGGCCAAATACGACGCCTCCTGCGCGTCCAGCGGCAGCACGAGCCGCAACTCGGTGGGTGGCCGGGGCATAGGCTCGACCGAGGGTTCCGGCATCTGCCACAGCTATGCGCCCGACGGCCGCTGCATTTCGTTGCTGAAAATCCTGTTCACCAACTTCTGCACCTACGACTGCGTGTACTGCGTCAATCGCGTCAGCAGCAACGTGCCGCGCGCGCGCTTTTCGGTGGATGAGGTGGTGCAGCTCACGCTCGACTTCTACCGCCGCAACTGCATCGAAGGCCTGTTCCTGTCCTCCGGCATCATCCAGAGCCCCGACTACACCATGGAGCGCGTGGTCGAGGTCGCGCGCGTGCTGCGCGAAGTGCACGACTTCCGCGGCTACATCCACCTCAAGACCATTCCCGACGCCTCGCCCGAGCTGCTGGCGCGCGCCGGCCTGTACGCCGACCGGCTCAGCATCAACGTCGAACTGCCCACGGTGCAGGGCCTGCAGGCGCTGGCGCCCGAAAAAGACAGCGCCGCGATCAAGCGCGCCATGGCACGCATGCGGTTGCACATCGACGACGCGCGTGGCGCTGCCGGCGACGATGCGCGCACCCGCGTGCTCTCGCTGCCACGTTCGCTCAAGGCAGCACGCGCCAGCGCGCCGCGTTTTGCGCCGGCCGGCCAGAGCACGCAGATGATCGTCGGCGCCGACGCCACCAGCGACAGCAGCATCCTGCAGGCCAGCGCCACGCTGTACGGCGCCTACCGGCTTCGGCGTGTTTATTACTCGGCTTTCAGCCCTATTCCCGACGCTTCCCTGAGCCTGCCGCTGCGCCAGCCGCCGCTGATCCGCGAACACCGGCTCTACCAGGCCGACTGGCTGATGCGTTTTTACGGCTTCGCACACGACGAAATCGTGCCGGTGTCCGGCGGCGCTGGGGGCGGCATGTTGTCGCTGGACATGGACCCCAAACTCGCCTGGGCGCTGGCGCACCGCGGCCAGTTCCCGGTGGACCTGAACCGCGCGCCGCGCGAGCTGCTGCTGCGCGTGCCCGGCCTGGGTGTCAAGGCGGTCCTGCGCATCCTGCAGGCGCGCCGGGTGCGCCGCCTGCGTGCCGACGATTTGCTGCGCCTGCATGTGCCGCTCAAAAAGGTGTTGCCGTTTGTGCTGCTGGCCGACCACCAGCCCGGCGCCAGCCTCGATGCGGCAGGCCTGGCGGCCCGGCTCACGCCGCCGGCGCGGCAGATCGGGCTGTTCGACGACGCCGACAGCGCGGCGGCGGCGTCCAGCGCATCGGCACCTTTGCCTACAGCGGCAGCGCCGCTGCCGGGCGCACCATCAGCAACAGGCGCCGAGGCGCTTCGCAGCACAGAAAGGACTCTGGCATGGGCGTGATGAATGACCCGCTGACAAACGATCTGTTTCCGCAAGCACTGTTGCCGGTGACCCTGCAGGGCCCGGCCGACCTCGAAGGCTTCCGGCGCGCCGCGCGTGCGCTGCTGGCGCAACACATGTTGCCGGAGCAGGTCAGCTGGCACAGCAGCGATGCGCCGGTGCAGGACCTGTTTGCCTCGGGCATCGCCGGCGCGGTCGCCGCCACCACCGCCATCCACAAGGCCGCCTTCAACGATGCGCCGCCGGTCAGCGTGCCGCCCGAATTCGTCAGCCTCTGCGAAACCGCCATCCTGCACAGCGACCCGAATCGCTTCGGCCTGCTCTACCGCATCCTCTGGCGCCTGGTGCACGAACCCGGCCTGCGGCACGACCCGCTGGACGCCGACAGGGTGAAAGCCCAGCAGATGGCGCAGGCGGTGCGCCGTGACATGCACAAGATGAAGGCCTTTGTGCGTTTTCGCAGCGTGCAGGACGAAACCTTCCGCAACCACCCCGAAGGCGGGCCGCTGCATGTGGCCTGGTTCGAGCCCGAGCACCACATCGTCGAGGCGATTGCACCGTTTTTTGCGCGCCGCTTCACGCAGATGCGCTGGGCCGTGCTCACGCCCGAACGCAGCATCCAGTGGGACGGCGCCCAGCTGAGTTTTGGGCCGGGCGCCAGCAAACGCGACGCGCCGCCGCCCGACGCCGGCGAAAAACTCTGGCTCACCTATTACGAACACATCTTCAACCCGGCGCGCCTGAAAATGAAGATGATGCAAAAGGAAATGCCGCGCAAGTACTGGCACAACCTGCCCGAAGCCGCGCTGATCACGCCGCTGGCCGCCGGCGCACACGCGCGCAGCGCCCGCATGGTCGATGAAGTGGCCGCCGGCCCGAAGCGGCGCCTGCCGGACATCAAGGTCTTGCCCGTGACCATGGCAGCCGATGAGGACTCGCCCGTGCGTTCACTGCCTGCCTTGCGCGAACTGACCAACCATTGCCGCGAATGCACTATCGGCGCCTGCGCCACCCAGGCGGTCTGCGGCGAAGGGCCGCTGCAGGCCAGGCTGATGTTTGTCGGCGAACAGCCCGGCGACCAGGAAGACCTGCAGGGCCGGCCTTTTGTCGGCCCGGCCGGCCAGTTGCTGGACCGCGCGCTGGACGAACTGGGCATACAGCGCGGCCAGGTGTTTGTGTCCAACGCGGTCAAACATTTCAAGTACGAGCTGCGCGGCCAGCGCCGCATCCACAAGACGCCGACGCAGCGCGAAGCGGCTGCCTGCCAGCACTGGCTGGACGACGAAATCGCCATGGTGCAACCGGGCCTGCTGGTGGCGCTGGGCGCCACCGCCGCGCGATCCTTGCTGGGGCGGGCCGTGCCGGTGCTGGCCAACCGCGGACAGGTGTTCGAGCGCGACGACGGCCGCAAGGTGCTGGTCACGCTGCACCCCTCGGCCCTGCTGCGTTTGCCGGCCGAAGAGCGCGAGGCCGCTTACGCCGCCTGGCTGGCCGACCTGTCGGTGCTCACCCTCGCGAGCGTCTAAGGCCGGCGAGGGCCTGACGCGGCGGGTGCAGGGCTGCCGGCCCCGCTGCTGGCCGAACCCGGAATCGCTGTTTCCCGCCCATCCGTGGCGGCCGGCGGCAACACCGGCCGCGTGTCTGAATCGCGCGGATCACCGGGGCGCGGATTCGGCACCACGGTGTCACGCACATCGGGCGGCGGCACCGGATTCGGCGGCAACTGCTCACGGTAAGCCGGGTTGCGGTTGATGCCGGGCGCAGGCGCCTGGTTTTGCGCGGCCGCCAGGCCGCTGCCCAGCAACAAGGCCAACAACAGGGATGAAGTTTTGCTCATGGGATGGCCCTCAATTGGCCGGACTGCCGCCGCGTTTCGTGTTGGCGTCGGTCCGCAATGGTTTCTGGCTGTTCGGCTGCATGCCCGGGCTCATTTCCGGTCGCTGCTCGGAGCGCATGTCGGGGATCAGTTCGTCAGACTTCATGCGGGGTTTGAGTTCCGGCCGCATGCGTGGCTTGAGGTCCAGGGTGGTGGGCGCGCTGGCGCCGCGCAAGGGCGGCTTCACACCCATCTCGGGCGGCACCGTGATGGCGTTGTCGGGCATGGTGCTGGGTTGCGCATGCACCAGGCCCGCGACTGGCAACAGCGCCCCGCACAACCGTGCGGTAAGTGAAGATGGCTTGATCGTCATAAATACTCCTTGGGGCCAGATACACCAGCCCACGCTTTCAAATATAGGCCGCCAGGCGAGCCAGCACTTGAGGGTTGTCAAGCCGCGTGTGTGTAGGACCTGTCTGTGAGGGTAGGGAAGCGCTGAACAAGCCCCTTGCGGCGCGCCATCAACCGAGCCGCGCATCCACAAGGACTTATTCAGCGCTTCCGTAGACGCCCAGGCGACACCCGGGGCCGCTGGCCCAAGCTTCGCGCAGCACGAGGCTTGCTAAGCTGTATTTCATGCAGATCTCTCAACTGGCCGCCCAAGCCGGCGTCTCCGTCCATGCGCTGCGCCACTACGAAAAGCTGGGCCTGCTGCTGCCCGCGCGCCGGCCCAGCGGCTACCGCGACTACAGCGAAGCCATGCGGCGCGAAGTGGTGTTTATCGCGATGTCGCGCCGCATCGGTTTTTCGCTCAAGGCGATTGCGGCGCAACTGCCGGCGTATCGCAGCGGCCGGTTGACCTTCGACGACATGCTGCAAGCCATGCAGGAGCGTATCGCCGACATCGATGCACAGATAGGCAAGCTCAAGACCCAGCGCCGCGCCGTGGTCGACCACATCGCGTGGATGAAACAACGCCAGCGCGAGCATCTCGCCAAAAAAGCAACGCAGGCAAAAACCCCCACAAAACCGGCCTGGCCGGTCGTCACCCCCTCACGCAAAAGGACAGCCCCATGAACACCTCCCCCGACTTCAGCCGGCTCGAGCGCGCAGTACTGGCCATGCCCATGGCGCAGACTTTGGGTCTGAGCTTCCGCCGCATCGCGCCCGGCGAGGTCGAGCTCGAGATCCCGGTGCTCGACGCCTTCTGCTTTCGCCCCGGCCAGTTGCAGGCCACCGCCGTGTTTGCGGCGGCCGACTTCGCGGCGGTGGCCGCCGCCGGCACGCTGCTGGCGCCGGGCTGGATCAACGCCACGGTGGACGCCACGCTGAAACTCGTCGCGCCGGCGCAGGGCGCGCTGCTGCGCGCACGCGGCCGGGTGCTCAGCGCCGGCAAGCTGCTGACGGTCTGTGCCGCCGACGTCTATGCGGTTAGCGCAGCCGGCGAGGAAACGCTGTGCGCCACCCTGCTGGGCAGCGCGCGCAACCTCCAGCCCAGCGCCTGAGCCGGCCGGTCCGCTCCTGAATTTATAGCTGCTGACGCTCGCCAGACAGGGGCTGGCGGCCGATCTGGCCTCGCGCTGGTGGCCCGGCCCGGTGGCTGCACCGTTGGCGTCCCGAAACCGGCAGCACGCGTTTCATTCCCTCACAACTGAGACATGCCGCACTGTTAAGATTCGTGCCTTTTCGGGCTACGCTTGCTTGACGAGCCCGAACTTCCTATATCCCGCGGCAACGCGGCGTCCACGCATCCATGACCGTTGCCCTCCCGGCCAGTTCCCCCGCCACCTTCGAAATCAAAAGCGCCAACCTGCCCCTGGTCGCGCTGCTGCTCAAGTCCCCCGACCTGGATGCGCTCGCGCGCGACCTGGCGCTGCGTTTCGGCGACATCCCCGACTTCTTCGACAACGACCCGCTGGTGGTCGATCTTTCGGCGCTACGCGCCGACGAGCACGCCATCGACTTCACGGCCCTGATCAACCTGCTGTGCAGCTACCGCGTGGCGCCCATCGCCGTGCGCGGCGGCAGCCCGGCGCAAATGGACGCAGCGCTGGCCGTCGGCCTGCTCCCCGCGCCCGACGCGCGCATCACCGCCGCACGCGCGCAGCAACCCGAGATCACGCCGGTGCAGGCGCAGCCGGTCGAAGCCGCACC
Source organism: Polaromonas sp. (assembly GCA_030683705.1). Lineage (GTDB taxonomy): Bacteria > Pseudomonadota > Gammaproteobacteria > Burkholderiales > Burkholderiaceae_C > Polaromonas. The sequence continues at coordinate 29,991 of JAUXPP010000081.1, forward strand.
TCCGGCCACGCCGCCGCTGGGCGCGCTGGTCATCGACAAGCCGCTGCGCTCGGGCCAGCAGGTGTATGCGCGCGGCCGCGACCTGGTGGTGCTGGCCATGGTCAACGCGGGCGCCGAGGTGATTGCCGACGGCCACATCCATGTGTATGCGCCGCTGCGCGGCAAGGCCATGGCCGGCGCGCGTGGTTATGCCGATGCGCGCATCTTCGCGCTGAGCCTGGAGCCCGAACTGCTGTCGATTGCCGGCATTTACCGCACCAGCGACGTGCCCCTGCCCGACAACATCTGGGGCCACCCGACGCAAGTGCGGCTGGTCGCGGGCCCAGACGGCGACAAGCTCGAAATGCACCCCATCAAAACATGACAGCGCGCCTGTCCGCGCGATCTCTTCCCATTTTTTAAGGACTTCCACCCATGGCAAAAATCATCGTCGTCACCTCAGGCAAGGGCGGTGTGGGCAAAACCACCACCAGCGCCAGCTTCGCCACCGGCCTGGCCCTGCGCGGCCACAAGACCGCCGTCATCGACTTCGACGTGGGCCTGCGCAACCTCGACCTGATCATGGGCTGCGAGCGTCGCGTGGTGTACGACCTGATCAACGTGATCCAGGGTGAGGCCAACCTGAACCAGGCGCTGATCAAGGACAAGCAGTGCGACAACCTGTTCGTGCTGGCCGCCTCGCAGACGCGCGACAAGGAAGCGCTGAGCAAGGAAGGCGTCGAGAAGGTGCTGAACGACCTGGCCGCGATGGACTTCGAATACATCGTCTGCGACTCGCCGGCAGGCATAGAGACCGGCGCGCTGATGGCCATGCATTTTGCCGACGAGGCGCTGGTCGTGACCAACCCCGAGGTCTCGTCGGTGCGCGACTCCGACCGCATCCTCGGCATGTTGTCGTCCAAGACCAAACGCGGCATGGAGGGCGGCGAGCCGATCAAGGAGCATTTGCTGATCACGCGCTACAACCCCAGCCGCGTCGACCAGGGCCAGATGCTCTCGCTGGAAGACATCAAGGACATCCTGCGCATCAAGCTGATCGGCGTCATCCCCGAGTCCGAGTCGGTGCTGCAAGCCTCGAATCAGGGCGTGCCGGCGGTGCACATGGAAGGCAGCGATGTCTCCGAAGCCTACAAGGACGTGATTGCGCGTTTCCTCGGCGAGGACAAGCCGCTGCGTTTTATCGACGCGCCCAAGGTCGGTTTCTTCAAACGTGTGTTCGGAGGAAAGTAAACCGCCATGGCCTCCTTTCTCTCCTTCCTGCTCGGCGAAAAGAAAAAAACCGCCAGCGTCGCCAAAGAGCGGCTGCAGATCATCCTGGCGCACGAACGCTCAGGCCGCCAGGGCCACGAGCCCGACTACTTGCCGGCGCTGCAGCGCGACCTGATCGCGGTGATTTCCAAATACATCAACATCAACCCGAACGACATCAAGGTCAACCTCGAACGCCAGGACAACCTGGACGTGCTCGAGGTCAAGATCGAGTTGCCCGAGGCGGCGGACAAAAAGTAAGGCTCGTCGGCGGCGAGTCCACCCCGCCTGTCCGTGTGGCTGTCCGTGTCATCCCGGACTTGATCCGGGATCCATCTCTTGCTTCCTCGTGCCTTGAGGTCTGCCCGCAAGCCGGGTCTCGCCCCGGCGGGCGAGGCGCTTTTCTTTGCGTCGCCAAAGAAAAGTACCCAAAAGAAAGGCGACCCGATGGTCTGGGTCCCTCCGCTTCGCTACGGGCAACCTGCGGTGCTCGCCGGAAACGGGGTCGAGCTCGAACTCGCTGCGCTCAGACAATCGCTC
>JAUXPP010000140.1 GCA_030683705.1 Polaromonas sp.
ACCGGGGTCGGCAAGACCCGCGCGAGCGTCGCACTGTTGCGGGCCCTGCGTGTGCAGCACGCGCGTTGCGTCGGCATGAAGCCGGTCGCGGCAGGCACCGAGCCGGCGCCCGACGGCGGCGAGCGCGAGAACGAGGATGTGCGGGCGTTGCGTGCGGCCAGCACAGCGCGCGTGCCGGCCGCGCTGGACAACCCGGTGCGTCTCCACGACGCGATGTCGCCGCACCTCGCTGCGCGGCGCGCTGGCCGGACGATCGAGATCGAGCCGCTGGCCGCGGCCTACCGCGCCTTGGCCCTGCAGGCGGATGCGGTGGTCGTCGAAGGCGCGGGGGGGTTTCTCGTGCCCTTGTCCGATACGCTCACCGGTGCCGACCTCGCTACCGCGCTCGGCCTGCCGGTGATCCTCGTCGTCGGCTTGCGCCTGGGCTGCCTGAACCACGCGCTGCTGACGCGCGATGCGATCCGGCAGCGCGGCCTGCCGCTGGCCGGCTGGATCGTCAGCCGGCTCGACCCGGCCATGCCGGAGCAGGACGCCAACGTCGACTACCTGCGCCGTCAGCTCGATGCGCCCCTGTTGGCCGACTGGCCCTGGCAGCCCGATGCCGACCCGGGCACGCTGGTGCTGCAACTTCCCCCTGAGCCTGTTCTCGATGCCGCCTGACATCCACGACGTTTTCGGGCCGGCGGTCGCTGCACTCGACGCCCAGCAACTGCGCCGCCACCGCCGCGTGGTCTCGGCGCTCGACGGTGCGATGGTGCAGGCCGACGGGCAGCCACGCCTCGCCTTCGCCGGCAACGACTACCTCGGGCTGTCGCAGCACCCGGCACTGATCGAGGCCGCACGGCAGGGCGCGGCGCGCTACGGCGTCGGTGCGACGGCTTCACCGCTGATCTGCGGGCACAGCCCGTCGCACGAGGCGCTGGAGCAGGAGCTGGCGCGTTTCGTCGGTCTGCCGCGGGCGCTGTATTTCTATGCGGGCTACGCGGCCAATGCCGGTGCGATCCCGGCGCTGGTGGAGCGCGGCGATGCGCTGATCTCCGACGCCCTGAACCACGCCTGCCTGATCGACGGGGCTCGCCTGTCGCGGGCCGACCTCACGGTCTACCCGCACAACGACCTGGCGGCGCTGGAGCGGGCGCTGATCGCGGCGCGCGGAGCGCGGCGGCGGCTCGTCGTGGCCGACGCGGTGTTCAGCATGGACGGCGACCTGGCGCCGCTGCCCGAGATGCTGGCCCTGTGCGAACGCCATGACGCCTGGCTCTACGTCGACGACGCGCACGGTTTCGGCGTGCTTGGCGACGGCGGGCGCGGAAGCTTGTCGCACTGGGGTGTGCCGACCGACGCGATGTCGTCGCGGCTGATCTACATGGCCACGCTGGGCAAGGCCGCCGGCGTTGCGGGGGCCTTCATCGCCGGCGCGCCCGCCGTGATCGAGTGGCTGGTGCAGAAGGCACGCACCTTCTTCTTCGCCACCGGGGCACCGCCGATGATCGCCGAGGCGCTGCGGGCCAGCCTGCAGGTCATCGAAGCGGAAGGCTGGCGGCGCGAACGGTTGCTGCAGCTGCACACGCGTCTCGTGTCCGGACTGGCCGCGTTGCCGTGGCCGGCGCCCGCCTCGCAAAGCGCCATCCAGCCGCTGCTGCTGGGCGACAACGGCACGGCGTTGCAGGTGATGGCAGCGCTCGATGCTCAAGGCATCTGGGTGCCGGCGATTCGCCCGCCGACGGTGCCGGACGGCACCGCGCGGCTGCGCATCTCGCTGTCGGCTGCGCACATGCCGGAGGACGTGGACCGGCTGTGCGCCGCGCTGCTCGCGGCCAGCTCAGGGCCCCCTGTCTGAGCTGCCCGTTTCGAGGGGGTGGGCCGTGCCACTGCGCCCGGCGCTTCGCACAATCGAGGCATCGCATCACACCGTAGCGATGCGAAGAAGCCGGAGCGTGCGCCATGGTCCTGCCCGAGCGCCCACAGACTGCCGCCGAGGAGCTGGCCAATGCGGTCAGCCATGGCCTCGGTCTGTTGCTGGCGCTGGCGTCCTTGCCGGTGGTCGTCGAGTTCGCTGCGCGGCACGGCAGTTTGGTGAAGCTGGTCGGTGTCAGCGTGTTCTCGGCGACGATGATCCTGGTGTACTTCGCGTCCGCGCTGTATCACGCGCTGCCGCCGGGGCGGGCCAAGCGTTGGTGCAACACGCTGGACCACGTGGCGATCTACCTCTTCATCGCCGGCAGCTACACGCCGGTGGCGCTGGGCCGGCTGCCCGATGGGCCGGGCTGGACGCTGCTGGGCCTGGTGTGGGCGCTGGCGGTCATCGGCGCCCTGCTGAAGATCACCCGGCGGCTGGCGAATCCGCTGCTGTCCACCGCGCTCTATGTGGCGATGGGCTGGCTCGCGGTGTTTGCCGCCGGCCCGGTGTTGCGCGACATGCCGCTGGGCGTGCTGGCCTGGCTGCTGGCGGGCGGTCTGGCCTACCTGGTGGGCGTCGTGTTCTTCGTGCTCGACTCGCGCCTGCGCTTCGGGCACTTCGTCTGGCACCTGTTCGTGCTGGCCGGCAGCGCCTGCCATTTCTTTGCGGTGCTGGGGCCGGCCGCCTGAGCAGTTGCGAGGCGGCCGTCAAGCCGGCTGCGGGCTGTGCTCCCGCAGCAGTACCTCGCCGCGCAGCGAATGCGGATAGGCCTCGGTGATCGTCACGTCGATCAACTGGCCGGTCAGGCGGGCCGGACCGGCGAAGTTGACGATGCGGTTGCACTCGGTGCGGCCCATCAGCTCGTGGCCGGCATTGAGTTCCGGTCGCCGCGACGGCCCCTCGACCAGGATGCGCTGCACGGTGCCGACGCGGCTTGCGCCGATGCGCCGACCGTTGGCCTCGATCGCTTCCTGCACCTGCTGCAAGCGAGCCAGCTTGAGTTCGCGCGGCGCGTCGTCGTGCAGCGCCGCGGCCGGCGTGCCGGGGCGGGCGCTGTAGATGAAGCTGAAGCTGTGGTCGAAGCCCACGTCCTCGATCAGCTTCATCGTGCGCGCGTGGTCGTCGTCGGTCTCGCCGGGGAAGCCGACGATGAAGTCGGTCGACAGGCTGATGTCGGGCCGGATCGCGCGCAGCTTGCGGATCGAAGACTTGTATTCCAGTGTCGTGTAGCCGCGCTTCATCGCGCTCAGGATGCGGTCGCTGCCATGCTGCACCGGCAGGTGCAGGTGATTCACGAGTTGCGGCACGCGGGCGTACACGTCGATCAGCCGCTGCGAGAACTCGTTCGGGTGGCTGGTGGTATAGCGGATGCGGGCGATGCCGGGGATATCGGCCACGTACTCCAGCAGCAGCGCGAAGTCGGCGATCTCCGCCGTGTCACCCATGCGGCCGCGGTAGCCGTTGACGTTCTGGCCCAGCAACGTCACTTCCTTGACGCCCTGGTCGGCCAGGCCGGCCACTTCGGTGAGCACGTCGTCGAAGGGACGCGAGACCTCCTCGCCACGCGTGTAGGGCACGACGCAGTAGCTGCAGTACTTGGAGCAGCCTTCCATGATCGAGACGAAGGCGGTCGGGCCGTCGACGCGCGCCGGCGGCAGGTGGTCGAACTTCTCGATCTCGGGGAAGCTGATGTCGACCTGCGGGCGCTGCAGCGCATCGCGACGCGCCAACATCTCCGGCAGGCGATGCAGCGTCTGCGGACCGAACACCACGTCGACGTAGGGTGCGCGCTCGATCAGTGCCGCGCCTTCCTGGCTGGCGACGCAGCCGCCCACGCCGATCTTCACGCCCTTGGCCTTCAGGTGCTTCACGCGGCCCAGGTCGCTGAACACCTTCTCCTGGGCCTTTTCACGCACCGAACAGGTGTTGAACAGGATCAGGTCGGCCTCATCGACATTGCTGGTGGGCTCGTAACCCTCGGCCGCGTGCAACACGTCGGACATCTTGTCCGAGTCGTATTCGTTCATCTGGCAGCCGAAGGTTTTAATAAAGACTTTTTTGCTCATGGGATTGCTATCAAATTGCTAGCTGCTTACGCAAGCTGAACAAGGGCTGGAGCCCGATTTAGCCTGGAAAAGCCGCGGTTTACTGGTTGTAGCGCGGCAACTGGTCGTAGGGCGTCTTGCCATCATCCTGCGGCGCAGCGCTGGACCCGAACCCAAAACCAAAACTGAAGCGGGAAGGCAGGCCGGCCCGCTTTTCCTTCGCCTCTTCGGCGCTCAGCATCCAGACTTCGTAGATCTGGCCCATGCTGTCGCGGGTGTAGTTGACCAGCAGTTCCTGATCGATCAGGGCGCCCGGCACCACGAAGTTGTTGTTCAGGTTGCGGATGCGCGCCCCCGGCGAGAGCCGGTCGGGCTTGCCGTTGAGGCTGACCTCGGGCGGCGCCTTGACCACCAGCACGCCGCGCAGCGCGGCCTTGGGGAACTGCCGCACGCTGAGGCTGCCGTCGCTGTCGGCCGTCTGTGCGGCCACAGGCAACGCCAGCAGCAAGGCCAGCGGGAGGGTGAGGGCAAGGTGGTTCAGGCAGCGTTTCATGGTGTCTATCCAGAGGCTGTGAAGTAACAAAGCCCCAGAAGAAACAACCTCTGGGGCTCCGGGAAATCTGGTGGTGATAGGTGGACTTGAACCACCGACATCAGCATTATGAATGCTGCGCTCTAACCAACTGAGCTATATCACCGCGCGACCGGAATTATAGCCAAACTTGAAAGGAAGCTACATGAGGTGGGCTGCCGCAGGGCTCACTGGTGCTTAAACGCCGGCTTGCGCTTATTGACAAATGCATCCATGCCTTCCTTCTGGTCGCTGGTGGCGAAGGTGGCGTGGAACAGGCGGCGCTCGAACATGATGCCGTCGGCCAGCGTGCCTTCGTAGGCGCGGTTCACCGCTTCCTTGGCGGCCATCACGGCGATCTGGCCGTAGTCGCAGATCTGCAGGGCCGCGCCCAGGGCCTCGTCCATCAGTTTGTCCAGTGGCACGACGCGGCTGGCCAGCCCGCTGCGTTCGGCCTCTGCCGCATCCATCATGCGGCCGGTCAGCACCAGGTCCATGGCCTTGGCCTTGCCGACCGCGCGCGGCAGGCGCTGCGTGCCGCCCGAGCCGGGAATGATGCCCAGCTTGATTTCAGGCTGGCCGAATTTGGCGTTGTCCGCCGCGATGATGAAGTCGCACATCATGGCCAGCTCGCAGCCGCCGCCCAGCGCGAAG
>JAUXPP010000146.1 GCA_030683705.1 Polaromonas sp.
GGAGCCCTCGCGCATGGCCGGCGTGATACCGACCAGCCGGCTGTCTTTTTCGGCCATGTCGCACAGCCAGTGGCCGAACACCTGGGTGAAGGTCTGTTTGGCGGGCGCGGTGGACTTCTGCAAGCCCATCGCGGGATCGAAATTTCCGGGACCGTCGTAGGCCACCGGATCGGCCTCGGCGAGCTTGTAGCCCTCGCCTTTTTTTGTCACCACGTGCAGGAACTGCGGGCCCTTGAGGTGCTTGATGTTTTCCAGTGTCGGGATCAGCGACTCCAGGTCGTGGCCGTCGATCGGGCCGATGTAGTTGAAGCCGAAATTCTCGAACAGCGTGGCCGGCACCACCATGCCCTTGGCGTGGGTCTCCAGGCGCTTGGCCAGTTCGAACAGCGGCGGCGCGACCTTGAGCACCTGCTTGCCGACGTTTTTCGCCGAGGCGTAAAACTGGCCGCTCATCAGCTGCGCGAGGTAACGGTTCAGCGCACCGACCGGCGGGCTGATGCTCATGTCGTTGTCGTTGAGCACCACCAGCAGGTTGCAGTCGCACACGCCGGCATTGTTGAGCGCCTCGAAAGCCATGCCTGCGCTCATCGCGCCGTCGCCGATGATGGCCACGGCATGGCGGTTTTCGCCCTTCTGCTTGGCCGCCATGGCCATGCCGAGGGCGGCGGAAATCGAGGTCGACGAGTGCGCCGTGCCGAAGGTGTCGTACTCGCTTTCATCGCGGCGCGGGAAGCCGCTGAGCCCGCCGAGCTGGCGCAGGCTGCCCATGCGCTCGCGCCGGCCGGTGAGAATCTTGTGCGGGTAGGTCTGGTGGCCCACATCCCAGACCAGCCGGTCTTCGGGCGTGTTGAAGACGTAGTGCAGGGCCACGGTGAGTTCGACCGTGCCCAGGTTGGAGCTGAGGTGCCCGCCGGTCTGCGACACGCTGTGCAGCACATAGTTGCGCAGTTCATCCGCCAGCGTCTTGAGCTGGGTGCGCGGCAGCAGCCGCAGGTCCGCGGGGCTGTTGATGGTTTCTAGCAGTGGGTACATCGTGGTGACCTTGTTATGGCGGGCGCTGTGTTCACATCCTGCGGTTGACCAGCATGTCGGCCAGCGCGCTGAGCGCGTCCGTCTGCCTGAGCCCGCTGGCCTTGAGGCTGTGGTGCGCCTGCGAAAGCAGTTCCTGTGCGTAATTGCGTGAAGCGGGCAGTCCCATCAGCGAAACAAACGTGGGCTTGTCCTGCGCCGCATCCTTGCCGGCCGTCTTGCCCAGCGTGGCGGAATCGGCCGTCACGTCCAGGATGTCGTCCACCACCTGGAAGGCCAGACCGACCGCCGCGCCATAGTCGCGCAGCGCATCCTGCGCCGCCGGGGTGGCGGCACCGCAGGCCGCGCCCAGCAAGACGCAGGCCTGCAGCAGGGCGCCGGTCTTGAGGCGGTGCATGTCGTGCAGCTGCTCCGACGACAGGGCCTTGCCGACACTGGCCAGGTCGATCGCCTGCCCGCCGGCCATGCCCTGGTAACCGGCGGCCTGGGCCAGCATGCGGCACAGTGCCGCCTGCGTCGCGGCATCCACCGAGCCGTCTTCCGGGGTCAGCAATTCGAAGGCCAGCGCCTGCAGCGCGTCGCCGGCCAGCAGCGCCTGCGCCTCGCCGAACCTGACATGCACCGTCGGCTTGCCGCGGCGCAGGATGTCGTTGTCCATGCAGGGCATGTCGTCGTGCACCAGCGAATAGGCATGGATCAGCTCGACCGCGCAGGCCACCCGCAGCGCCGCCGCCGGGTTGCCGTCCACCGCCTCGCAGGCAGCCATCACCAGCAGGGGCCGCAGGCGCTTGCCGCCGTCGAGCACGGCGTAACGCATGGCATCGCCGAGGCCGGCCGGCGCCGGCACCGGCTCCGGCGGCGCCACCCAGCGTGTCAGGGCGTGTTCAACGCTTGCGAGTTGTCGGGCGCTCCAGGCGTCCAGGGCGAAAGAGGTAGGCGCGGTCAATGAATTTACTCTTGGTTCCAGGGCTTGAGTTCGCCGCCCTCGAGCACCTTGATCTGGCCTTCCACGGCTTCGAGCTTGCCGCGGCAGAACTTCAGCAGTTCGGCGCCGCGCTGGTAGCCGGTGAGGAGCTGGTCCAGCGGAAGCTGGCCGGATTCGAGCCGGGCCACCAGGGTTTCGAGTTCTTCGAGCGCGGCTTCGTAACTGGCGGGACTGGCGGGGAGGGGGGCGGAGGGAGTTTTGGCCATGGTGATTTGCGGGAAACACTGATTTTAGGCCGTTGTGCGGCGCCCGCCGGCCCGTTGCCGCCGCGTCCCGGGCGCGCCCCCCCGTTTTCCGGGGTCTGCCGTCCCCCGCCCCGCCGCCCGCGCCGTGGTCGGCGATGGCTGCAACGCAGGGGCACACGGTACAATGATCGCTGCTTTCCGTCCTCGCAGCCGCGCCCCAGCTGGCAGGCTGCCCGCCTGTCCATCTACCCCCGGGATCGCCTGTTCCGGCAAATGCATGTCAGATCTCAGCCTTCGCTTGCTGCAGGCTACCAGCCAGCTCCCTGTCTCCAGCTATTTTGATGCCGGCCTGTACCAGCGGGAGCAGCAAAAACTGTTTGCACGCGGCCCGCGTTATGTAGGCCATGAACTGGCCGTGCCGAACCTGGGTGACTACTACGCCCTGCCGCAGGAGCTCGGTGGCCGCGCGCTGGTGCGCAACGCCACCGGCGTCGAGCTGATCTCCAACGTCTGCCGGCACCGCCAGTCCACCATGCTGCAGGGCCGCGGCAACACCGGCAGCAACATCGTTTGCCCGCTGCACCGCTGGACCTACAACACCACCGGCGAACTGGTCGGCGCGCCGCATTTCCAGGTCGACCCCTGCCTGAACCTGAACCGCTACCAGACCAGCGTCTGGAACGGCCTGGTCTTCGAAAACAACGGCCGCGACATCGCCGCCGAAATGGCGCCGCTGGGCCATATGGCCGATCTCGATTTTTCCGGCTACCAGCTCGACAACATCCACCTGCACGAGTGCAACTACAACTGGAAAACCTTCATCGAGGTCTACCTCGAGGACTACCACGTCGGTCCCTACCATCCGGGCCTGGGCGGATTTGTCACCACCGACGACCTGCGCTGGGAACTGACGCCGCATTACTCGGTGCAGACCGTGGGTGTCTCCGACAAGCTCGGCAAGCCCGGCACCGACGTCTACAAGAAATGGCACGACGTGGTGCTGCAGTACCGCGGCGGCGTGCCGCCCAAATACGGCGCGATCTGGCTGACCTACTACCCCAACGTGATGGTCGAGTGGTACCCGCACGCGCTGGTGGTCAGCACGCTGCACCCGCAGGGCCCGGACAAGACGCTCAATGTGGTGGAGTTTTATTACCCCGAGGAAATCTGCGCCTTCGAGCGCGAATTCGTCGAGGCCCAGCAGGCCGCCTACATGGAAACCTGTGTCGAGGACGACGAGATCGCGCTCAGCATGGATGCCGGCCGCAAGGCCCTGATGCAGCGCGGCGACAACGAGTTTGGCCCTTACCAGAGCCCGATGGAAGACGGCATGCAGCATTTCCACGAGTGGTACCGGCGCGAAATGGGCGCCAGCAAAACCACCACGATTTTGTGAGCCTGTTCTCCCCGGCCGCAAATCACTCCTTATTTTATAGCTGCCCACGCCCGTCATACCTGGGCTGGGGGCACTTTTGACCTTTAAAGAAACGACCCCATGCAAGCCCTCTGGATGTTGGCCGCCGCCTTTTTCTTTGCCACCATGGCGGTCTGCGTCAAGTTTGCGTCCGAGCATTTCAACAGCGCCGAGCTGGTTTTTTACCGCGGCCTGCTGGGCATGCTGTTCATGTGGGTGCTGGCACGTTCGCGCGGCATCGCCCTGGCCACGCGTTATCCCGGCATGCACATGTGGCGCAGCCTGGTCGGCGTGATTTCGCTCGGCGCCTGGTTTTACGCGATCGCCCACCTGCCGTTGGCCACCGCCATGACCCTGAACTACATGAGCAGCGTCTGGATTGCCGCCTTCCTGGTCGGCGGCGCGCTGCTGATGGGCCTGCTGCCGGCACGCGGCGAGCGCCCGGCGGCACCGGCTGCGGGTCTGAGCCAGGGTCCACTGGTGATGACGGTGATCGCCGGCTTCATCGGCGTCATCATGATGCTGCGGCCCACCATCGAGCAAAACCAGGCCTTCGCCGGCCTGGTCGGCCTGATGTCCGGGCTGCTGGCGGCTTTTGCCTACATGCAGGTGATGGCGCTGGCGCGCGTCGGGGAGCCGGAAACCCGCACGGTGTTTTATTTCGCGCTGGGCTCGGCCGTGGCTGGCGGGCTGGCCATGACGGTGGCGGGGGTGTCCGAATGGCACTGGAGGCCGGCGCTCTGGCTGATTCCGCTGGGCGTGCTGGCCTCGCTGGGGCAGCTGTGCATGACACGTGCCTACAGCCTGGCCAAAACCCGCAGCGCCACCCTGGTGGTGGCCAACCTGCAGTATTCCGGCATCGTGTTCGGCGCGATTTACAGCTTGCTGCTGTTCGGCGAGCGGCTTCCGCTGATCGGCTGGGCCGGCATGGCCCTGATCATGGCCAGCGGCATTGCGGCCACCGTACTGCGCGCCCGCGCCGCGCCCGGCGCCCCGGCCGAAGAACACTGAGCCGGTACAGGCGCCGCGCATGCATGAGCGCCTGTCTGACGCGAAGCCTTGTGCAAAGCCCTTGCAGGCCCTTGCCGCAGCGCGCCATACTGCAGGACACTGCATGTCCGGCGCCGGCAAGAACCGGCGCCTCCATCTCCTGAAGGTATCACCATGTACACCACCCTGATCTCCGTCCCGCAGTTGCAGGCCCTGATGGCCGCTGCCCAGCCCCTGCGGATTTTTGACTGCAGCTTCGAGTTGATGCAGCCGCACGCTGGCCGCGAGCAGTACCTGCAGTCCCATATTCCCGGTGCGGTGTATGCCGACCTGGACACCGACCTCAGCGCCAAACACGGCGTGCCCGGCGCCCACGGTGTGGTCACCGCGGGCGGCGCCGACCACCCGGCCTCGGGCGGCCGCCATCCGCTGCCGAATCGCGAAAAATTCGCGACCTGGCTGTCCAGCGTGGGCCTGGCCAACACCATGCAGGCCGTGGTGTACGACCGCAATGGCGCCAACTACTGCGGCCGGCTCTGGTGGATGCTCAAGTGGGCCGGCCACGAAAGCGTGGCCATCCTCGACGGCGGGCTGCAGGCCTGGCAAGCTGCCGGCGGCGAGGTGGCCAGCGGCGAGGAAGCCTCGCATTTCCAGTCCAACTTCGAGCTCGGCCCCGAACGCGCCGCCCTGGTGGACGCCGGCCAGATCGCCGGCCGGCTCGGACGCCCGGCGCAGACCCTGGTCGACGCGCGTGCCCCGGCGCGTTTTCGCGGAGAAGTCGAGCCACTGGACCCGGTCGCTGGCCATATTCCCGGCGCACTGAACCGCCCGTTCAGCCAGAACATCGCCGCCGACGGCAAGTTCAAGTCCGCCGCAGAGCTCCGGGCCGAGTTTGACGCCCTGCTGGGCGGGCGCGATCCGGCCAGCGTGGTGCACCACTGCGGCAGCGGCGTCAGCGCCATTCCCAACCTGATTGCCATGGAAATCGCCGGCCTGGGACGCAGCGGCTTGTACGCCGGCAGCTGGAGCGACTGGTGCAGTGATCCGGCGCGGCCCGTCGCGCGGGGCTAGCCAGAAACCCTCTGGCGGGCGACATGCAATGCTTTAGTATTCGCCAGGGCCTGTTCACGCGGTTGATGCACGTGTGAACAGGCCCTATCCACCATGCCCGACACCTCCTCCCCCGAATCCACCCGGCTACTGGCTGCGGAGCTCATAGAACAACGGTACTCGCGCGGGCTTCGCTCCCTGCTGCTGATGTTGCTGACCAGCCTGCCGATTGTGCTGGGCCTGACGCTGGTTCAAGAAAGCGGCGACGTGCAAGCCGGCGTGATCGCCGCCTCTCTGGCACTGAGCGCTTTCGGTTATTGGCTGTTGCACCGCGGGTACTACCAGTGGACCAGCTACCTGCTGGTCTATTCCCTGATTGGCATGTCGGCGGCGGGCATGGTGGCCTACGGGTCGGTTCGCAGTACGCTGCTGCTGGGTTTTGTCGGCGCGGTGATCGCCGCCGGAATGATGCAGGGGAAAAAGTCACTGATTTCGGCGGTTGTGTTGAGTTCCCTCGTCCTGGGCCTGCTGGCCTGGGCCGAACAGGCCGGCCTGCTGGGCCGGGCCGATTTCACGATGAACCTGCGCTTCTGGCTGGTCGGCGTGCTGATGCTCACCGGCATTGCCGGTAGCGTGTACACCAGCCGCCAGGTGGTGCTGCGGGCGCTGCGCGAGCAGCACGCCGAGCTCAGGCGCCGTGAGGCGGCCGAAGACCTGCTGCGCATCAGCGAAGACCGCTTCAGCCGCATCTTCCACAGCAGCCCGGCCGCCATCGTCGTGCAGGCGCTGGAAGACATGACGGTGCTCGATGTGAACCCGGCCTTCGAGCGCATGTACGGCTACAGCCGCGATGAATTCATCGGCAAGACCGACGCAGCGCTCTGGCGCAACCCCGAGGACCGCAAGGCTTTCCAGCAGCAGATGGCCGCGGTCGGCCGTGCCATCAACCTGCCGGTGGAGGGACGCGCCAGGGACGGCAGGCGCCTGCATGTGCTGCTGTCGACAGAAATCGAAGGCATGGGCCACGGGCGCATCGTGGTATCCACCATCACCGACGCCACGGCGGAGACCGAGGCACGCCAGGCCGCACGGCAATCGGAAGAGCTGTTTTCCAAGGCCTTTGACTTCAGTCCCATCAACATGACCATCACGCGGGTGTCGGACGGCACCTTCCTGGCGGTGAATGCGGCCGAGGACTCGGTGCAGGGCTTCACGCGCGAGGAACTGCTGGGACGGACCTCGGTCGAGGCCGGGGTCTGGGCCAGCGACCGGGAACGCACAGATTTCATCGCCGAGCTGCGCGCGCAAAACGGCGTGGTGACCCGCGAGGCGCAGATGCGGCACAAGAACGGCGCCATGGTGGACTGCCGCATGTGGTCGGTCATTATCGACATTGCCGGCGAATCCTGCATCCTGAGTTCCACCATCAACATCACTGACCAGAAGCGGCGCGAGGCCCTGTTGATCGACCTGGCCCGCGGCCTGTCAGGTGAAACCGGCGAGGCCTTTTTCCGTTCGGCGGTTCAGCATCTGGGCCAGGCCATCGCTGCCGACCTGGTGATGGTCGGCGAAACCGGCCCCGGCGACAGCGTGAGTTCGCTGGCCATGATGCAGGACGGCGCCTTGCAGCCCAACATCAGCTACGTGCTGGCCGGCACGCCCTGCGACCTGGCCATCGCCGGCAGAGACTTGTGCGTTTACGGTGACGATATCCAGCACCTGTTCCCGCAGGACCAGTTCCTGGTGGACGGCGGCTACCGTGCCTATGCCGGCGCGGCGCTGCGTGATGCCGATGGCAGCAGCATCGGGATTGTCAACGCCTTCTGGCGCAAGCCCCAGGCTTCCTCGCCGGACCGCGATGCGCTGCTGAAGATTTTTGCCAGCCGCATCACTGCCGAGCTGGTGCGGCTGCGGCGCGACCGCGAGATCCAGCGCCTGAACGAAACGCTGGAGCAACGCGTGAACGAACGCACCGACCAGCTGCGCGCCACCAATGCCGAGCTGGAGTCCTTTGGTTATTCGGTGTCGCACGACCTGCAGTCGCCGCTGCGCAGCATCGAGGGCTTCAGCGTGCTGCTGGCGCGCCGGCTCAAGGGCCGGCTCAGCGAGGAGGAAGAGCGCCTGTTCGACCGGGTGCGCGTGAATGTCGTGCGCATGCACGAACTGATCAACGATTTGCTGGCGCTGGCGCGCGCCAGCAAGGGCAAGCTGGTGCTCGAACAGGTCGACCTCAGCGCCATCGCAGGCCAGGTCGTCGCCCAACTGCGCCAGCGCGATCCCCATCGCCAGGTCCAGGTGAGCATCCAGCAGGGGGTCAGCACCCGCTGTGACAGCAAGTTTGCACGCATCATCCTGGAAAACCTGCTCGGCAACGCCTGGAAATACTCCCGCGACAAGGCGGACGCGGCCATCGGCTTCGGCGCCCTGCCCGCCCGCGAGGGTGGACGCAAGATGCTGTTTGTGCGCGACAACGGCGCCGGCTTCGACATGGCGTATGCCGGCAGCCTGTTCAAGCCCTTTCACCGGCTGCACCATGAAAACGAATTCGAAGGCAGCGGCATCGGTCTGGCGACCGTGCACCGCATCCTGGAGCGGCACGGCGGCACCATACGCGGCGAGTCGGCAGAGGGCGCCGGCGCGTGTTTCTATTTTTCCTTTGATCCCAAGTTTGGACCCTCGGCCTGATTCGCAGGCCGACGAGACGGAGAGGTCACCTTTGCAAGTGCCAGCCGAACAGTGCTTCGAGCAAGCCGGGTCTCGCCCCGGCGGGCGAGTTACTTTTCTTTGTCTCGCCAAAGAAACCTAACGAAAAGAAAGGCGACCCGATGGTCTGGGTCCCTTCGCTTCGCTGCGGGCAACCTGCGGTGCTCGCCGAAAGCGGGGCCGAGCTCGAACTCGCTTCGCTCAGACAATCGCTCGTCCTGATCCACTTTCGGCTGCGCTCCTCGGCCCAGCCCGACGGGTGGGGGGAAAAGAATGCAAATACGCACTCGGGGAGGCGAGGTCGCGCAAAGCGCGTCCTCGCCGGAGTCCGATCCCGTACCCGAATCCGCTCCCG
>JAUXPP010000148.1 GCA_030683705.1 Polaromonas sp.
CATCGCCTCCCCGAATTGGTATTTGCATTTCTGAGCCTCACCCGTCGGGCTGGGCCGAGGAGCGCAGCCGAAAACGGATCAGGGCGAGCGATTCTGAGCGAACCGAGTCCAGCTCGACCCCGTTTTCGGCGAGCACCGCAGGTTGCCCGCAGCGAAGCGGAGGGACCCGGACCAGCGGGTCGCCTTCTCTTTGCTTACTTTCTCTTGGCGAAGCACGAGAAAGTGAGTCGCCCGCCGGGGCGAGACCCGGCTTGTGGGCATACCCCACAACAAGAGTCAGCCAACATGGCTCCCGGATCAAGTCCGGGATGACTGGCGAAGTGCATGCCGCCGGGCATGCCCGGCCAACAGGGGTGAACTCAATGCACGTTGCGCGGGGCCGGCGCCGCCGGCACCGAGCGCGGCAGCCGAACGGTAAAGCGCGTGCCGTCGGCGGCGGTCGAGGTGACATCCAGGCTGCCGCCGTGCGCGCGAACAATCTCCTGGCAGATGAACAGGCCCAGGCCCAGGCCCGAGCTTTCGCGGCGCTCGCCCTGGCCGGGCGCCATGCCTCGGACCAGCGGCCGGAAGATCAGTTGCTGCTCCTGCGGCGGAATCGGAGTTCCCAGGTTGTGCACCGAAAAGGCCACGCCGTCGGCGTTTTCCCACAGGCGAACCGTCACCGGCGCTTCGGGTTCACCATGGGTCAGGGCATTGGCCAGCAGGTTGGACAGCAGCTGCCCCATGCGGCCCTCGTCCCAGAAGCCGTTGAAGTCGCCGGTGCTCTCGAGGCGCAACAGGCTGCGCGGATAACGCACGCGGGTTTCTGCCAGTACCTTGGCGAACTGGATGGCGAGGTCGCCGGGTACCGGCTTGATCGGCATCATGCCCTCGGACTGCACACGCGTGAAGTCCACCACATGCTCGATCACGCTGTTGATGCGCACCACGCTGTTGATGATGGTTTCTGCCGCGCTGGCCGCCAGCTTGCCGGATCGCACCAGGTACTGCGCCGACATGGAGATGGTGCCCAGCGGGTTGCGGATGTCGTGGCCGAGGATGCCGATGAACAGCTCGGTGGACTTTCGGGTCTGGTCGGTGTAACGGGCCACCGATTCGGCAATCGCCTGGTCCATGGCCTCATGGAAGCGGACCAGGTCTTCCATGTCCTGGGGCTGGTCCAGACCGCCGCCTGCGGCCATCCACAACTGGACCACGCTGGTGCGGAAGGCGCGGTATTCGGTGATCATGGCGTCGATGGCAAAACCCGAGACCATGCGGGTGTCGGCATGGGTGCCGGCGGCGGCCTCCAGATCCTCCGGGACGCTTTCGTCGGCGGCTTTGGGTGCGTCCGCATGTTCCGCGGCCGGCGGTCGGTCGAGTTCGTCGGCAATCGCCGCGAGGATTTCCCCGGCGTGATCGCGCAGGGTGGCCTGGTCCAGCATGCTGCCGTCCTGCACCAGGGTCGCGGCAAAGGCATCCCAGGCAGCAAGAATGTCCGCGGCGTTGGTGCGCAGGTGGGTGGAAAGTCGCATGGCAGGCCTTTGGTGAAGAAACGTCAGACAGGGCGGTGGGTGCCTGACCGGCAGGAAGCGGAAAACAAAAAAAACCCCCGGTTGCCCGGAGGGTTTGTTTTCAGTGTCCCCGGGGACCTCGTGGCGGCCATCAGGCCGCGCACTGTGGCGCCAACTCGCGGTCGGCGCCCTGGCTCACCGGGGGTATCTGAAATGCTGTGGCTATCAGCGGGCTGCAGCCTGGGCCGGCTCGGCTACATAAATTTCCACGCGGCGGTTCTTGGCGCGGCCGGCTTCGGTGTTGTTGTCAGCCACAGGCTGGCGTGAGCCGGCGCCGTCGGTGCCGACGCGGTTGGCGGCGACGCCACGCTGCACCAGGTAGTTGCGTGTGCTGTTGGCGCGGTCCATGGACAGCGGGTTGTTGATGGCATCGCTACCGGTGCTGTCGGTGTGGCCGATGATGGTCACGGTGGTCACCGGGTTCTGGTTCAGGCTGGTGGCAAACTGGTTCAGGATGGGCGCGAAGCTGGAATTGATGTCCGAGCGGCCGGTGGCAAACGAGATGTCCGAAGGAATGTCCAGCTTGAGGCGGTTGTCGGCGGTCTGGCTCACGGCCACGCCGGTACCGACGGTGGCTTGTTCCATCGCAGCCTTTTGCTGCTGCATGCGCTGCGACCACAGGTAACCGCCGCCAGCACCCACGGCGCCGCCGAGGACTGCGCCGGTGGCTGCACCCTTGGAGCCGCCGGTGGCCGCGCCGAGGACAGCGCCTGCCACGGCACCGATGCCGGCGCCCTTGGCCGTGCCTTGCTGGGTTTCACTCATGTTGGCGCAGCCGGTGAGGAAGAGGGCAGCGCAAGTAAGGGTGGTGATGACTAATTTCATGGGGATTCTCCTGGGAAGTGTTTGAATTTTTCAAAGCGCGCGGTGGGCCGCTTGCTGACCGATGGTAGGCGCGCCGGCGGCATCCGCATGTAGGGCAAATGCCCGACCGGCTGAGCGCCGGTGTCGTATCCGGGGCAAGCCTTAAACTAGAACCCGTCCACGTCCCTCTTTTCACCTGCTTTTTCATCGAACCCATGAACTCCATTCCACTCGGCAGCAGCGCACTGCAGGTCACCCCCATCTGCCTGGGCACCATGACCTTCGGCGAACAGGTTAACGAAGCCACTGCCCATGCCATTCTCGACCGCTCGCTGGAGCGCGGCGTCAACTTCCTCGACGCGGCAGAAATGTATTCGGTGCCGGCGCGCGCCGAAACCTTTGGCGCCACCGAAACCATCATCGGCAACTGGTTCGCCAGCCGGCCCGGCGCGCGCGACAAGATGGTGGTGGCCACCAAGGTGGCCGGCCCGGCGCGCGGCATGGACTGGATCAGAAGCGGCAGCCCGGACCTGACCGCCAAAGACATCGTGCAGGCCTGCGAGGACAGCTTGCGGCGCCTGCAGACCGAGACCATCGACCTGTACCAGATCCACTGGCCGGCGCGCCATGTGCCGGCTTTCGGCATGGTCTATTTCGATCCGGCCAAGGACAAGCCGGTCAGCAGCATCCAGCAGCAGCTCGAGGCCCTGGATGGCCTGGTGAAGGCCGGCAAGGTGCGGGCCATCGGCCTGTCCAACGAAACACCGTACGGCGTGCACGAGTTTGTGCGCCTGGCCGACCAGCTGGGCCTGGCCAAAGTGGCGACGGTGCAAAACCCCTTCTGCCTGATCAACCGCACGGTGGAAAACGGCCTGGACGAAAGTTTGTACCGGCTCGGTGTGTCGCTGCTGGCCTATTCGCCGCTGGGCTTCGGCCTGCTGACCGGCAAGTACGACAGCAGCGGCACCACCGGCCCCGACGCGCCGGCCGAAGGGCGGATTGCCAAATTCGAGACCGTGCGCAAGCAGCGCTGGGGCCGGCCCGAGGCGCTGGTCGCCGCGCGCCGCTACAACGCGCTGGCGCGTGAGCATGGCCTGACGCCCACGCAGATGGCGCTGGCTTTCTGTTATGGCAAGTGGCAGGTCGCCAGCACCATCATCGGCGTGACCTCGGTGGCCCAGCTCGATGACAACCTGGATGCCTGGGGAACCAAGCTGTCACCTGAACTGCTGGCGGAGATCGACAAAATTCGCTGGGAAATGCGCGACCCGGCGCTGTAAAGGCTTCGACCAGCTCAGCCCGAACGGCAGAACATGGCAAAAAAGGACCACGTCTCTGAAACCCCGGCCACGCAGATGTTGAAAGCTGCGGGAGTTGCTTTCACCGAGCACCCCTACGAGTACCTCGAGCACGGCGGCGCGCAGCACAGCGCGGAGGTGCTGGGTTTTGATCCCTTCACCGTCGTCAAGACCCTGGTGATGCAGGACCAGGATGCCAAGCCGCTGCTGGTGCTGATGCACGGCAACCGCAAGGTCTCGACGAAAAACCTGGCGCGCCAGATCGGCGCCAAGTCGGTGGAGCCCTGCAAGCCCGAGGTGGCGAACCGCCACAGCGGTTACCTGGTGGGCGGCACCTCACCCTTTGGCACGCGCAAGGCGATGCCGGTGTATATCGAGGAAAGCATCCTGGCCTTGCCGAAAATTGCCATCAACGGCGGCCGCCGCGGCTACCTCGTGGGCATCGCGCCGCAGCTGTGCGTGGACCTGCTGGGTGCAAAATCCGTCAACTGTGCGCTCATCGACTAGAAAAAGAAACGGAGAACCCATGGACTACCTTTATTCCGCCATCGCCGTCGTGGCGGCTTACCTGATGGGCTCGCTGTCCTTCGCGGTGATTGTCAGCAAGCTGATGGGCCTGAGCGATCCGCGCAGCTACGGCAGCAAGAACCCGGGCGCGACCAATGTGCTGCGCTCCGGCAACAAGGCTGCCGCTGTCGCCACGCTGGTGCTGGACGCGCTCAAGGGCTGGCTGCCGATGGCGCTGGTGGGCTGGTTCGGCCGCGATTACGGCCTGCGCGAAGGCACGCTGGCCGCCGTCGGGCTGGCGGCATTCATCGGCCACCTGTACCCGGTGTTTTTCAAGTTCGAAGGCGGCAAGGGCGTGGCGACGGCCGCCGGTGTGCTGTTCGGTGTGCACTGGGTGCTGGGGCTGGCGACGCTGGCGACCTGGGTCATCGTCGCCTTCTTTTCGCGCTACTCGTCGCTTGCCTCGCTGGCCTGCGCGCTGTTTGCGCCCTGGTATTACATGATCGGCGACCGCAGCTTCTGGTACATGGACAAAACCATGGCGCTGGCGATTTTCGTGATGAGTGCCTTGCTGGCTTTCCGGCACAAGGAAAACATCAACAAGCTGCTCCGGGGCGAGGAATCGAAGCTGGGCGCCAAGGCCAAACGCTGAGCCGGGGCTGTGCCGGTCTGGACCGGTCTAATAACGCTTGACCAGGATCAGCTGCTCGTTTTCGCGCAGCATCTGGAAACGGGTCAGGAAGCTGTTGCCCAGCAGCATGAAGGGCATGTCGCGCGAGGCCACCACGGCGTCGACGTTGAAGACCTCGACATCGCCGACACGCACCGAGGCCAGCGAGGTGCGCCAGCCCAACACCACACCGTTGGCAGTGCTGAGCTGGATGCGCTGGCCGGATTTGTAGTCCACGCCCAGGCGTTCGGCATCCGTCACCGTCATCGACACAGCAGTCGCCCCGGTGTCCACCAGAAATTGCGCTGCCTTGCCGTTGATCTGGCCCTGCGTCATGAAATGCCCGCCCGAACCTGCCGTCAGCACGATGCGGTTGCCTTTGCCGGCGGCTGCGGCCTGCCCACCGGCACCCGCGCCCACACTGACCGGCGCATCGCCCACCCGCAGCGTGTGGCGTTTGCCGGCGAGCTCCAGCACGGCCTGGTCGCCGGAGGCGGAAATCACCTTGACGTTCATGTGGGTCTCACCGGCCGCCACTGACTTGGGCGGCGCGCCATTGACCACCAACAGCGCCTTGTTGCCCAGCATGCCGGCCAGGGCGACGCTCTGGGCGTGTGCCATGCCGGCAAAGCCCATCAGAGCGATCAGCAGCAGGGCGACTTTCATGGGGTCAGTCGCGAAAGTTGTTGAAGCTCAAAGGCATGTCGGGCAATTCGGCCTTGATCATGGCCATGGCCTCCTGCAGGTCGTCGCGGTTCTTGCCGGTGACCCGGACTGCGTCGCCCTGGATGGAGGCCTGCACCTTGACCTTGCTGCCCTTGATCAGCTGCGAGATCTTCTTGGCCTGTTCGGTCTCGATGCCGTTGCGCACCTTGGTGACCTGCTTGACCTTGTCGCCGCCGATTTTTTCGACCTTGCCGGCGTCGAAAAAGCGCACATCGACGCCGCTTTTGGTGGCCTTGTTGCGCAGGATGTCGGTGATCTGGTCGATCTGGAAGTCGCTGTCGCCGATCAGCGTGATTTCCTTGTCCTTGAGCTCAATCGCGGCGGCCGTGCCCTTGAAGTCAAAACGCGTGCCGATTTCCTTGGCGGTGTTTTCAACCGAATTCTTGACCTTGACCAGGTCGGCTTCGAGGACGGTGTCAAAAGAGGGCATGGTGCGAGGCTTCCTGGTGGTCCGGGTGAGACAATCCCCGGATGTTAGTCGAGAAAAACGTCCCCCTCCAGTTTTCCAACACCTTTGGCATCATGGCCAAGGCCCTGAGCCTGGTGCGCATCCGTGGCGAGCAGGATATCGCCGACGTGCTGGCCGATCCGGCGCTGCGCGATGCCCCCAAGTTCGTGCTGGGCGGCGGCAGCAACATCGTGATCACCGGCGACGTCAAGCCGGTGGTGCTGAAGGTCGAAATCAAGGGTAAAAAGCTGGTCAACGAGACCGCCAAAGCCTGGATCGTCGAGGCCGGCGCCGGCGAAAGCTGGCATGACATCGTGGACTGGACCGTGCACCAGGGCTACCCGGGCCTCGAGAACCTGGCCCTGATCCCGGGCACCGTGGGCGGCTCACCGGTGCAGAACATAGGCGCCTACGGCGTCGAACTGCAGGACCGCTTCGATTCGCTCGATGCGGTGGACCTGACGACCGGCAAAACCTTCACGCTGGATGCCGCGCAATGTGCTTTCGGCTACCGCGATTCGGTGTTCAAGCACAGCAGCACCGGGCCCAACGGCCTGGGGCTGGCCGGAAAGGCATTGATCACGCGGGTGCGGTTTGCGCTGCCCAAGGCCTGGAAAGCCGTGCTCGGTTATGCCGACCTCGAGAAAAAAATGGCCCAGTCGCCGGGCGCCCAGCCCGATGCGCTGCAGATTTATGACTGGATTTGCGAGATCCGGCGCGCCAAGCTGCCAGACCCGCAGGTGATAGGCAACGCCGGCAGCTTTTTCAAGAACCCCACGGTGTCGCCCGAGCAGTGCGCCGACATCATCCAGCGCGAACCGAAAATCGTGCACTACCAGCTGGACGACGGCTCGGTCAAACTCGCCGCCGGCTGGCTGATCGACGCCTGCGGCTGGAAAGGCAAAAGCATAGGCAATGCCGGCGTCTACGACCGCCAGGCGCTGGTGCTGGTCAATCGCGGCGGCCGCGAGGACCCGGTCACCGGCGGCGAGGTGATGACCCTGGCCAAGGCGATACAGACCAGCGTTTACGAGCGTTTCGGCATCCTGCTGGAGCCGGAGCCGGTGGTGGTGTAGGGCTGCGCGCCATGTCGCTTTTCCAGCGTGTCATGGGCGAGGCATTCGGGCGGCTGGCAGCGCCGCTGCAGCACTTCCACAGCCTGCACGGCACGCAGACGCTGCAGGGCCGGGTGCAGACAGAGGCGCCCGCCACGCGCGCGGCGCGCTGGCTCGCGCGTGGCCTGGGGGCGCCGCACGCGGCCATGGACGGGGCGATCCGGTTTGAACTCGAGGCCGGGCCGGCGCTTGAAACCTGGACCCGCCATTTTCCGCAGCATGTGATGAAGTCGCAGCTGCGCTGCGCCGGCCCCCGCCTGGTCGAGCAACTGGGCGCCGTGCGGCTGTATTTCACGCTGCTGGAACAGGGCGGCGCGCTGCGCATGCAACTCGACGGCCTGCAGGTTCTCGGTGTGCCTTGCCCGCGCTGGCTCCTGCCCCGGGTCCATGCGCTGGAAACCGGCCGGGACGGGGCGGTGTTTTTCGACGTGCGCGCGGCGCTGCCGGGTGTGGGCACGGTGTCCGCCTACCGCGGCCACCTCGTCTTGCCGGCGGAAGGGGGTGCGCCATGATTGTGGTGTTCGACGCGCAATGCCTGCTCTGCGACGGCTGGGTGAAGTTTCTGCTGCGCCATGACAAACAGCAGCGCCTGCGGTTTGCGTCCATTCAGGGTGCGCAGGGCGCGGCGCTGCTGCAGCGCGCCGGCCTGCAGATCGAGGGCCTGCAAACCCTGCTGCTGGTGGACGGCGAGCGCAGCTGGCAACACACGGCGGCCATCCTGCGCATCCTGCATGAACTCGGCGGCTTCTGGCGCCTGGCCTGGCTCGCGTGGCTGCTGCCGGCGCCGCTGCGCGATGCGCTGTACCGCTGGCTGGCGCGCAACCGCTACCGCTGGTTCGGCCGCAGCGAAACCTGTCTGTTGCCGCCAGCCGACGCGGCCTGGCGTTTTCTGGACTGAGTTTCCGCTATCGGCGCGCTATGTTATTCATAGCTACTTACGCTTGCAGGAAAAGGGCTGGGGGCCTTTTTTCTTCGTAGACCCATCCGGACTCATGTGAGATAAATGACAAAAGCCCGCATATGCGGGCTTTTCCATGTCACCTTGAAACTGATTTATTTGCCCAGCTTCAGGAAATCATCCCCCTTGCCCAGCTCCAGCAGCCCGGCGTTGGAATAAATCCCCAGCTTGGCGCGGGTGTCGGTGATGTCCAGGTTGCGCATCGTCAATTGCCCAATCCGGTCCAGTGGCGAGAACGGCGCGTCTTCCACCTTTTCCATGCTCAGGCGCTCAGGCGCGTAAGTCAGGTTGGGCGATTCGGTGTTCAGCAGGCTGTAGTCGTTGCCGCGCCGCAGTTCCAGCGTGACGGTACCGGTGATGGCGCTGGCGATCCAGCGTTGGGCGGTCTCGCGCAGCATGATGGCCTGGCTGTCGAACCAGCGGCCCTGGTAGAGCAGGCGGCCGAGCTTGCGGCCGTTGTCGCGGTACTGCTCGATGGTATCTTCATTGTGGATGCCGGTGACCAGGC
>JAUXPP010000150.1 GCA_030683705.1 Polaromonas sp.
AAGGCGACCCGATGGTCTGGGTCCCTCCGCTTCGCTGCGGGCAACCTGCGGTGCTCGCAAAAAATGGGGTCGAGCTCGAACTCGCCTTCGGCTCAGACAATCGCTCGCCCTGATCCATTTTTCGCTGCGCTCCTCGGCCCAGCCCGACGGGTTGGGGAGAAACTAATGCGGGGACAAAAATCCGGAGCAGAAGAAGCGCGCAGCGCTTCTTCTGCGGGAATCCCAACGCACGGTCATGTGTGCACGCAAGCGCAGCGCACGCGGCCAAATGAGGTCCCCCTCCCTCGCCCAGCGGGGCGAGGGAGGGGCTAGGGGTGGGAGTGGGCAGTCAGACCCACTGCCGTTTGCATCACCGGATGCTGTAGCTTGCCAGCAAGTCAGGGTCTCGCCCTAGCGCCGGGCGCGCAGCGTAACGGGGTTTTGGCTACCATCGCTGGATGACGATTCCAGATTCCCCAGACGGCCTGGTGGCCGATATCTCCCGGGCCCGCCAGCAGGCCAGTCCCCTGGCCTGGCCTGCCGGTGTCCCCTCCGACCTGCCTGCCGGTTATGCCGCTGCGCTGGCCGTGCGCGCGGCGCGTATCGCGTCCGGCGAACGCCCGGCCGGCTACAAGGTCGGTTTCACCAACCGCACGATCTGGCCGCGTTACGGGGTGTATGCGCCGATCTGGGGAACCGTCTGGCAAGGCAGCCTGAGCCGGGTCGGTGCGGCGGGACCCAACGCGGGCGTGCTGTCGCTGGCCGGCCTGTGCGAGCCGCGCATCGAGCCCGAGATCGTGTTCGGCCTGCGCGCCACGCCCGCGCCCGGCTGCACCCTGGCGCAACTGGCCGATGCCATCGCCTGGGTGGCGCATGGCTTCGAGATCGTGCACACCCATTTCCCGGGCTGGAAGTTCAGCGCCGCGCAGGCGGTGGCCGACGAAGGCCTGCACGGTCGGCTGCTGGTCGGGCGGCCTGTGGAATTGCCGCCCGGCACCGCGCCTGAGGCACTGGCAGAAGCCCTGTCCGGTATCCGGCTCGAACTCTATGGCGACGGGACACTGAAAGACCAGGGGACGGGCGCCAATGTGCTGGACGGTCCGCTGCAGGCGCTGCTGCATTTTGTCAATGAGATACGCGCGCTTCCCGGAGCGCCCGGGCTGCAGGCGGGGGATGTGGTCACCACCGGCACCCTGACCGATGCCTGGCCGGTGTCGCCGGGCCAGACCTGGCATACCGAACTCGCAGGTTCGGGGCCGGTGGCCGGGCAGCTCGCGGGTTTGTCTGTCCGTTTTGAATAGGCGCCAGCCTATTTTTTGATCACCGCGCCGGTTTCCCGGTCGAAGTCGACCCGGCGCACCTGCCCGTTCTGGCCCGGGAAGCCGTCGAACACCGCCCGCACCAGGTAGGGCGCCATCGTCGGCAGCGCGGCCTGGCCTTCGTAGACCGCATGGGATTCGAACACCGCGCGCGGCTGGCCCGCTGGGCTGCCACGCGTGTCGAGTATGCGCAGGTTGATCTGGTTGAACTGCACCGTGTAGGGCACGATGCGGTCACCGAGGTAGGTCGGGCCGAAGCGGCTGGGCGCCCAGTAACCCGGAAATACCTGGCCGGCGGCATTGCGGTACGGCGGGTAAAACACCAGCCGGTCGTCGTAAACCGGCTGCCGGTAGGTGCGCTCCTGTGGCTGGCTGACCCAGCCGAGTTCCACCTGCAGCCGCGCCGGCTGGCCGGGCGCCGCCTGGCGCAGGCCCAGTTTTTCCAGTTCCTGCCGGGCATACGCCTGGTAGGTCGCCAGTTCCAGTTCGGGCGGCGGCTGGGACGGGCTGGACGGCGGAAGGATAAAACTGAAGCTGCTGCCGGTGGCGTCCGACGGCCACTGGTTGAAATTGCTGACCTGTGTGACGATGGGGCTGGCGCAAGCTGTCAGCAAGCTGGCGGCCAGAACGGCCAGCGCAAGGCGGAGTCGGGGAATTAAAGTCATGACGGGTGGATTGTGCGCGCCCCGAGATTGTTCCCGGCGGTGGCCGCCGCTCAAGTAAAGTTCAAAATAAACAAACTCTCAACGAAAGCCAGCTATGAAATGGGAAGGCAACCGCCAGTCCGACAACGTCGAAGACCGCCGCAGCTCCGGCCTGGGTGGGGGCGGGATGCTGGGCGGCCGCAGCATAGGCATAGGCACCATCGTGGTGGCGCTGGTCGGCGGCTGGATCTTCGGTATCAACCCGATGACCATCCTGGGCATGCTCAGCGGCGGCGCGCCGACCGCGCAGGTTCAGCAGGGCCCGGCCCAGCGTCCGCCCGCGGATGACAAGATGGCCGGCTTTGTCTCGACCGTGCTGGCCGATACCGAAGACGTCTGGAAAGATGTGTTCGCCAAGGGCGGCAGCAGCTACCGGGAACCGTCGCTGGTGCTGTTTCGCGGCGCCACGCAGACGGCGTGCGGCCAGGGCCAGGCGGCCATGGGGCCGTTTTACTGCCCGGCCGACCAGAAGGTCTACATCGACCTCGGCTTTTATGAAACCCTGCAGAAACGGCTGGGCGCGCCGGGCGACTTTGCCCAGGCCTACGTGATCGCGCACGAGGTCGGCCACCATGTGCAGAACCTGCTGGGCATCACCGGCAAGATGGACCAGATGCGCGGCCAGGTCAGCAAGGTCGAATACAACGCGATGAGTGTCCGGCTGGAGCTGCAGGCCGACTGTTTTGCCGGCGTCTGGGCCAACCATGCGCAGCGCGCGCGCGCCATCCTCGAGCAGGGTGATGTCGAGGAAGCCATGAACGCGGCGGCCAAGATCGGCGACGACGCATTGCAGGGCGGCAGCGGCAAGATCGTGCCGGAAAGTTTCACCCATGGCACCAGCGCCCAGCGCGCGCGCTGGTTCAACAACGGCCTGCAGCAGGGCAGCGTCAAGGCCTGCGATACCTTCAGTGCCCGGACTTTATGAGAAACAGGGTTTCTGCCCTTGTCCAGCAAGCGTGAGTAGCTATCAAATTGATAGCTATTCGTCGCCGGTTGCGGCCCGCCAGGCCTGTGTCAGGCGCGCCCTCCGGGGCTTGCCGGGCGGTGGCTGGGCGATTTCGCCCAAAGTGCGACAATAGGGGCTTGAGGAAGCACTGCACACGCCCCGCGATCCGTGATCGCAACCCGGCGCTTTGCGGCGCCGCCTTGGCCACCAGCGCTGCTGTTGGCCCCCAACGCGCCCCGGCAAACCCGTCCCGGCCCGCGCGATCATCCGCATTGACCAACGCTGGAGTTACGTCGGGCCTTCCTTTATGACATCCTCTTTTTCCAACCTCTCGCTGGCTGAACCGCTGGCCCGCGCCGTCGCCGAGATGGGCTACGAAACCATGACCCCGATCCAGGAACAGGCCATCCCGGTCGTCCTGCAGGGCAGGGACGTGATGGGCGCGGCCCAGACCGGCACCGGCAAAACCGCCGCGTTTGCGCTGCCGCTGCTGCAGCGCATGATGAAGCACGAAAACGCCTCCACCTCGCCGGTGCGCCACCCGGTGCGTGCGCTGGTGTTGCTGCCGACGCGCGAGCTGGCGGTACAGGTGGCCGAGCAGGTCAAGTTCTACGCCAAATACACCAACCTGAACAGCGCGGTGGTGTTCGGCGGCATGGACATGAAGCCCCAAACCGCCGAGCTGAAAAAAGGCGTCGAGGTGCTGGTTGCCACGCCGGGCCGCCTGCTCGACCACATCGAAGCCAAAAACGCCGTGCTCAACCAGGTCGAGTACGTGGTGCTCGACGAGGCCGACCGCATGCTGGACATCGGCTTTTTGCCGGACCTGCAGCGCATCCTGAGCTACCTGCCCAAGCAGCGCATCACCTTGCTGTTCTCCGCCACCTTCTCGCCCGAGATCAAGCGCCTGGCGTCCAGCTTCCTGCAGGACCCGGTGACCATCGAGGTGGCGCGCTCCAACGCCACGGCGTCCACCGTCGAGCAGCATTTCTACAGCGTAGGCGCCGACGACAAGCGACGCGCGCTGCACCAGATCCTCAAGGCCCGCGGCATCAAGCAGGCCTTTGTGTTTGTCAACAGCAAGCTCGGTTGCGCCCGGCTGGCGCGTTCGCTGGAGCGCGAGGGCCTGAAAACCACCGCGCTGCACGGCGACAAGAGCCAGGACGAGCGCCTCAAGGCGCTGGACGCCTTCAAGAAGGGCGAGGTCGACCTGCTGGTTTGCACCGACGTCGCTGCCCGCGGCCTGGACATCAAGGACGTGCCGGCGGTGTTCAACTTCGACGTGCCTTTCAACGCCGAAGACTATGTGCACCGCATTGGCCGCACCGGCCGCGCCGGCGCTTCCGGCCTGGCGGTGAGTTTTGCCGCGGCCAGCGACCAGCGCCTGGTCGCCGACATCGAAAAGCTGATCAAGACCAAGATCGAGCTCGAGCCCATGGAGTTCGAGGAAGACCAGCCGCGCATCAAGGAGCAGGGCCGTATCAACGACGGCCGCCGCATGTATCGCGACACCGGCGACCAGGCACCGCGCGAGGCCGATTCGTCCGCCCCGCGCGAACGCCGCGAGCCGCGTGAGCGCCGCGAATACGCGCCGCGCCAGCCGGCGCAGCGCGATCCCTTCTTCGACAAGCCTTACGAATCGACCCTGCCGGCCGAGGCCCAGCCGGCCTGGGAAGAAGCTGCCAGGAGCAATTCCACGCGCAGCAGCGTGTCGGCCAACATCAAGCCCAAGAAAAAAGTCGCGGCGCTGTTCAAGACCGCCGGTTGATGCCCGGCTGCCGGCCGGTATCGGCAGCAGCCTACCCACCTGCGCGGGGGCGTCCGATGCCCGCGCCGGTGCGGCCCCGCTAGACTGGGCGCATGTCGCCCCCGCCTGCCGGCAAGCCGCCGGCATCCCCGCTGAAAATTTTTCTCGAACCGCTGCGCCCGATCCGGCGTGCTGTCCAGCTCTGGATAGACGCCGACGGCCTGCGCATGAGCGCAGCCATGTCGTTTTACGGCATCCTCAGCCTGGCGCCGTTGCTGGTGCTGCTGGTGGCCGTGCTCGGCTGGTGGCTGGACCGCAGTTACATCGAGGCCAGCCTGGTGCAGCAGATTGCCGACGTGATTGGTGAACAGGGGGCGCAACTGGTGCAGCAGGCGCTGGCCAGCGCGCAAAAACCGTCCGACGGCCTGCTGGCCTCACTGATCGCCTTCGGCCTGCTACTGTCGGGCGCCACCGGTGTGTTTGCCGAGTTGCAGGATGCCTTCGAGCGCCTGTGGCGGCGCGACACCGGCGAGCTGCCGCGGCAGAAGTGGTGGTACAGCGCCTCGCTGCGCCTGCGCGGCATTGCCTACATCCTGGCGTTTGGTTTCCTGTTGCTGACCTCGCTGGCGATCTCGGCGCTGCTGACCTTTCTGACCGGCTGGGCCGGCGCCTACCTGCCGCTGGAACGGGTGGCGCTGGCGGTCAACGAGGCGGTGTCCATGGCGTTTTGCGCTGGACTGTTTGTGGCGCTGATGCGCATGAGTGCCGGCCCCAAACCGCCCATGCGTTACCTGGTGCTGGGCGGCACCGTCGGCGGCATCCTGTTTTCGCTGGGCAAGTATTTGATGGCGCTGTACCTGTCCACCGCCGCCGTGGTGTCGGCTTATGGTGCCGCCGGCTCACTGGTGGTGCTGCTGATGTGGATTTATTTTTCATCGGCGGTGTTGCTGCTGTCGGCCAGCGTGGCACGCAGCCTGTCGGACGAGGCGGTGCTGAAGGCGGCCCGCAAGGCCGAAGCCGCCGCCCTGGCCGAGGCCGGGCTGGTCGCCTCACCCCTGCCCCCGCCGGTCCCAAGGCGCTATTGAATTCATAGCGGTCTACGCACGCCGGTCAAGGGCTGGTGGCCCAAAAAGCTTGAAATTCAACCCGGCGCCTGGGCCTGTTCGCAGCGCACCGAGACCCGTTCGAAGGCGCCTGGTGTCTGGCCCAGCCGCGCCGCCGTGAGGCAGCCGCCCCAGACACAGCCGGTGTCCAGCGGCAGCGTGTTGGACAGCAGGCCGTCACCGGCAGCGGCCGTGTCGGCGCCCAGCGTGGACCAGTGGCCGAAGGCCACCGGCGTGGCGGCGCTCGCGCGGCCCGGCACGTCGAACCAGGGCAGGTAGCCGGGCAGGGCGGTCTGGGTGCCGCCGCTGCTGGCAAATTCCATCGCTCCATCGGCGGTGCAAAAACGCATGCGGGTCAGCGCGTTGACGACCACGCGCAGGCGCTCCGCACCCTGCAGCGTGTCGTCCCAGCGCTCCGGGGTGTTGCCATACATGCCCCTGAGGAAACCGGCCAGGTCCGGCCCGCGCAGCGCGCGCTCGACCTCGCCGGCCAGCGCCAGCGTCTGCGCCACGCTCCAGCCGGGCAACACGCCGGCATGCACCATCAGCCAGCCGTGCTCGAACATCGCCATGCGCCGGTGCCGCAGCCAGTCCAGCAGCGCCTCGCCGTCGGGCGCGTCCAGCACCTGCTGCACCGTGTCGCCGCGGTGCGGCTTGCGCAGCCCGTGGCGAATGCCCAGCAGGTTCAGGTCGTGGTTGCCCAGCAGGCATTGCGCCGCATCGCCGAGTTTTTCCAGGCTGCGCAGCACCGCCAGCGAGTCTGGCCCGCGGTTGACGAGGTCGCCCAGCACATACAGCGTATCGCGACTGGCAGAAAAATCCAGCTTGCGCAGCAGGCGCTGCAAAGGGTCAAAACAACCCTGCAGGTCGCCGATCAAGTAAAGTGCCATGTGTTCATTTTGCCTGCGGATCCATGGATTTCATCCTCATCGCGTTTCTGACGCTGCTCAACGGCGTCTTCGCCATGTCGGAGCTGGCGCTGGCCTCCAGCCGCAAGGCCAGGCTCAATGCCATGGCCGAATCCGGCGACAAGGGTGCGGCTGCGGCGCTGACGCTGCTGGACAACCCGACACAGTTCCTGTCCTCGGTGCAGGTCGGCATCACCTCGATAGGCATGCTCAACGGCATCATCGGCGAGGCGGCCTTCAGCGACGACCTGTCGGCGTGGATACAGTCCTTCGGCGCTTCGGTGCGCGCCGCCGACATCTCGGCAACCGCGCTGGTGGTGACCATCATCACCTTCATCACCATCGTGTTCGGCGAACTGGTGCCCAAACGCATCGGCCAGCTCTACCCCGAAACCGTGGCGCGCCTGATTTCCCGGCCCATGATGTGGGTGGCCACCGGCGCCAAACCCTTTGTGCGCCTGCTGTCCTTCAGCACCCACGCCGTGCTCAAGCTGCTGCGCGTGGACAACGCCGGCGAGCGCACCGTGACAGACGAGGAAATTGCCGCCAGCCTCGAGGAAGGGGTGGATGCCGGGCTGATCGAGGAGCACGAGCACCAGATGGTGCAAAACGTGTTCCTGCTCGACGACCGCCTGCTGACGTCGCTGATGCTGCCGCGCTCGGAGATCGAGTGGATAGACGCCAGCGACACGCTGGCCCAGGCGATTGCCAAGGCCGGTGCCACCGGCCACTCCTGGTACCCGGTGTGTCGCGGCAGCCTCGACGATGTGGTCGGCGTGGTCAACGTGGCCAAGCTGCTGGTCCCGCGTGCCCCTGTCGATCCCGCCGGTGACGGCCCGGCCACCGGCACCACGCCGACCATGGAAGACCGCATCGCCGCTTATGCCATCCCGGCGGTGTTTGTGCCCGAAACCCTGACCGGCATGGAGCTGCTCGAGCAGTTCCGCAAGCAATCCACCCGCATCGTGTTTGTGGTCGACGAATACGGCGTGGTGCAGGGCATGATGACGCCGATGGACATGCTCGAAGCCATCACCGGCGAGCTGCAGCCCGGCGCGCAGGTGGACGCCTGGGCCACGCAGCGCGCCGACGGCAGCTGGCTGATCGACGGCGTGATGCCGGTGTCTGAATTGAAGGCCAGGCTGGAGATTCGTGAGTTGCCCGGGGAAGACAAGGGGCGCTACAACACCGTCGCCGGTTTGCTGCAAAGCGTCTCGGGCCGGCTGCTCGCCGTGGGTGAAAAGGTCGAGGCGGCCGGCTGGGCGTTCGAGGTGCTGGACCTGGACGGCAAACGCATCGACAAGGTGCTGGTCAGCGCCTTGCCCGGCACCCCGGCGCTCCGGGACGACGACCGCGCCTGAGGCGCCTGGAAGCGCTAACTCAGGGCCGCGTGCCGGGCGCTGCCGCGCGTACCGCCGGCGCCACCGTGATCAGCACCTCGTTGCCGCCGAAGTTGCTGCCCTGCATCTGTACCGTGGCCACACGCTCGGCCTTGGTGAAGGTCAGCAGGCTCAGTTTGGAAAACGAACTCGAGGTCAGCGTCCAGCCCGCGCCCGGCATGCTGTCGCGGAAATACGCGAACACCGTCTGCGGTTCACCCGAGACCGACAGGCTCAGCCGCCCGGTCCAGGCCGCGCCCGTGCCCATCACCAGCGTGTCCTGCTGCCGGATGACCGCGCCCTGCGGCAGCGGCACGTCGCCCGCCAGCTGTTTGGCGATGTTGCCGCTGACGGTGCTGTCGCTGGCAACCGGCGCATTGCCGATGCTGTTGCAGGCCAGCATCAGGCCGGCGGTGGACAACACGAGCAGGGTTTTGAGGGCAGTCATGGCTGGAAGCTCCCGGAGTGGCAACAGCGCCTGCTGCGGGCTGCGTCAGGCAGGGCGATTGTAGCGGCGGGCGCGGACGCGGTATGCTGGCTGCAGCCTCGTGTGCACACCTGCCTGCGTTCGTGATTTTTCCAAGGACCCGCCATGCCCCGCATTCGCCGATATGCCCTGGCTCTGTTCATGCTGGCCGCCGTGGCCTGCGCCTGGCTGGCGCCGCTGGACGCGCCCGCGGCCGGGCAGGTGGACGCCGGCCTGAAACGCGCGCTGATCAGCTTTGCCTCGGCGCGCGCGCTGAACGCGGTGATTTCGGTGGCGCAGGGCACCGAGCTGTCGGTGCAGCCGCTGGGGGTGGGCGTCACGCTGACGCCGGGCCAGTTGCTCGACCCGGTGAACGACCTGATCGAAAAATTCTCGACGCTGATGCTGGCAGCCAGCGTGGCCTTCGGTGTGCAGAAGGCGCTGATCGCGATGGGCGGCTGGTGGGCCGTCTCGCTGGCGCTGACGGCGGTGGCGCTGGGCTGGGCCTGGCTGTACCTGCGGCAGCAGGCCATCCCCGCCTGGCTGTCGCGTGTACTGGTCATCGTGCTGATGCTGCGTTTTGCCATCCCGGTGGTGACCCTGGGCACCGACCTGCTGTGGCAGAAATTCCTCGCGACCGACTACCAGGCCAGCCAGCAGGGCATCGACAGCACGTCGACGCAGGCCGCGAAGCTGGCCCCGCCGCCGGTGACGCAAAGCCAGGGCATGCTGGACCGGATGAAAGGCTGGGTGTCAGAAAACGCCGATGTGAAGGCCCGCTTTGAAGAGCTCAAGCAGGCCGCTGAACAGGCCACCGAACACATCATCCGGCTGATCGTGGTCTTTTTGCTGCAGACTTTGGTGATCCCGCTGTTGCTGCTCTGGGCGTTGTATGCTCTGGCCAGAGGCGTGTTCGAGCGGGCAGGGCGGTGGCCCGCACCTGCTGCACCAAGCCCGTGAATCAGGATGAGGTAGGCCAGCATCTAAGATAGGTGCTCTTTTATCTGGAACCAAGGCTCATGCCCAACATTGCAAGTGTTTTGAAGGAAGAAATCGCGCGTGTCGCCCGCAAGGAAGTGCGCTCCGACACGCAGCCCCTGAAAAAGTCCTCGGCCAGCCATCGCTCGGACATCGCTGCCCTCAAGCGCCGGATTGCCGCGCTGGAGCAGATGGTCAAGCGCCTGGGCAAACAGGCCGGCGCCAAAACCGCCGCGCCCGATGCCGGCCCGCCTGCCGGCAGTTTCCGCTTCAGTGCCAGCGGCTTGATGGCCCAGAGAAAACGCCTGGGCCTGTCGGCCGCCGAAGCCGGCAAACTGCTCGGTGTGTCCGACCAGTCGGTCTACAAATGGGAAAACGGCAAGACGCGGCCCCGCGCCAGCCAGTTTGCGGCCATCGCGGCCTTGCGCGGCATGAGCAAAAAACAGGCAGCCGCCCGACTGGCCGAGTGAGTGCACCTCCGTCCATGCGTCACAACCACGAGCGCCTCGAGGCCCTGCGCCGCCTGGCCCTGCTCGACACCGCGCCCGAGGTGGTCTACGACGACCTGGCACGCACACTGGCCAAGGCCTTCGATGTGCCGATCTCCATGGTCAACCTGCTGGACGCGGACCGCGACTGGTTCAAGTCCTGCATCGGTGTGTCGCTGGCGGAGTCGCCCGCCGACACCTCGTTCTGTGAAATTTTCTTCCACTGCGACGATGACCTGCTGGTGATCCCCGATACCCAGGCCGACCCGCGGTTTGCGGATCACCCCATGGTGACCGGCGTGCCTTTTATCCGCTTCTACGCCTCGGCGCGCCTGGGTTACGACGGCCACACCGTCGGCACGCTGTGCATTTATGACACGCGTGTGAAACAGGTGTCCGCGGAACAGGTGGAAACACTGCGGGTGCTGCGCCTGGCGGCAATGGACACCCTGGCCCGGCGTGCGCCGCCGGCCTGAGGCCTGCTTCCGTCCATTGCTTCGCTCCTTTTTTCATAGCTGTTCACGCTTGACAGCCAAGGGCTGGAGCCTGATTTCCCCTGCAACACATGCGTGCCCGGGGACCAATGCCCCTGCGGCCGCGGCCGCGCTTTGCCTCGGTTAAGCTGCCCGCCATGGATTCACTGACACAGATTGCACTCGGTTCGGCCGTTGGCGTGGCCGTCATGGGCCGGCGCACCGCCGTGTGGAAGGTCGCCTTGTGGGGCGCCGTCGGCGGTACGCTGCCCGACCTCGACGCCTTCATCGACCACGGCAACGCGGTGCTCAACATGACGCTGCACCGCGCCGAAAGCCACGCGCTGTTCTGGCTGACGCTGGTCGCGCCCTTGCTGGCCTGGCTCGTCTCGCGCATCCACGGCGAGGCGGCGCTGTTCAAACGCTGGTGGCTGGCGCTGTGGCTGGTGCTGGTCACGCATCCGCTGCTCGACGCGATGACGGTTTACGGCACGCAACTGCTGCTGCCCTTCACCAGCTACCCGTATGGCGTCGGCAGCGTCTTCATCATCGACCCGCTGTACACCGTGCCCTTGATCGTCGGCGTGGTCGCGGCGCTGCGGCTCAAGAGCCTGCGCGGCCAGCGCTGGAACGCCGCCGGCCTGGTGCTCAGCAGCCTCTACCTGGTCTGGAGCGTGGTCGCCCAGCAGCAGGCCACGCAGGTGGCGCGCGCCTCGCTGCAGGCGGACGGTATTGCCGCGGAATCGCTGCTGGTGACCCCCGCGCCCTTCAACACGCTGCTGTGGCGTCTCGTGGCCATGACACCGACGCAATACCTCGAAGGCCATTACTCGCTGCTCGACGACTCGCCGCGCATCACCTGGACCGCCTATGACCGCGGCGCGGCACTGGCCACGCAACACGCCAATGAGCCTTACCTCGCGCGCATTGCGGCCTTCAGCCACGGGTTCTACCGGGTGTCTGAAAGCGGCGGCCAGCTGTTCGTGACCGACCTGCGCATGGGCCAGGAGCCGACCTACACCTTCAACTTCGACCTGGGCACGGCACAGGAGCGCGCGGCGAACAGCCAGGTGCCCGTGCTCAGGAGCACGCGGCCCGATGTCGCCACCGCGCTGCCTTGGCTGTGGCGGCGCATGTGGGGCGACCCGGTCCCGCCGCCGCGCTGACGGCCGGTCTGCAGGCGCACGCCATTGTCGAAACCATCCCCTGAAGCGAAACCCATTCATGAGCTTGCCACCCCTGCCGATGGCCGAATTTTCTGCAGCCTGCGCGGCCCTGCCGCTGGTGTCCATCGACCTGGTGGTCACCAATCCCGACGGCCAGCTCTTGCTGGGCCTGCGCAACAACGCGCCGGCGCGTGGCTGGTGGTTCACGCCGGGCGGCCGTATACGCAAAAACGAGCCGCTGGCCGATGCCAAACTGCGCGTGGCGCACGACGAACTCGGCTTGCCCGCGGCGGCGCTGGCGCGCGCCATCCCCATGGGCGCCTGGGACCACTTTTATCCGGACAGCGCTTTCGACCCCGGCGTGTCCACCCATTACGTGAACCTGCCGCTGTGGCTGGCGCTGACGCGCGATGAGGAACAGGATCTTGCGTTGCCGCAGGGCCCTGGCGAACAACATGCGAAGTGGCAGTGGCTCGCGCTGGACCAGGCCGCCAGCGATGCGTCCGTGCACGACTATGTGCGTGTCTATGCGGGCTGGGTCACGCAGCAGCGGCGCTGATGAGGCTGGGGTGTGGTCGGCGGCCCGGCGCCAGCCGCCGTCCCGGCCCTGTTAAAATCCACGCAGGGTGTCAGCGCATTCGCGCCAGGGCAGGTATGCGTCGGTCGGGCCGCCACGCGGAGTACCTGTGCCCATGTCTGTTACCCCTGAAACCGTCCAGGTGATTGCCGCTGTCATTTTTGCGGTGGCCCTGCTTCACACCTTTGCCGCCAAACAGTTCGAGCGGCTGTCCCATCGCTTTCCCCGCCACGCCGGCCTGTTTCACCTGCTCGGCGAGGTCGAGGTGGTCTTCGGCTTCTGGGCGATTGTGCTGGTGCTGACCATGGCGCTGCTGCTGGGCGGCAACGAGGCGCTGGCTTATGCCGAGTCGCGCAACTACACCGAGCCGCTGTTCGTTTTTGTGGTGATGGTCATCGCCGCCTCCCGGCCGGTGCTGCGCGCGGTGATGGCCTCGGTCAACACCGCGGCCCATTACATTCCCGTGCCCACGCCGATTGCCACCGCCTGGCTGGGGCTGGCCGCGGTGCCGCTGCTCGGCTCGCTGATCACCGAGCCGGCCGCCATGACGATTGCCGCACTGATGCTGGCGCCGCAGATTTTCCGCCCCACCGTGCCCGAGGCCGTGAAGTACCTCGCGCTCGGCGTGTTGTTTGTCAATGTCTCGATAGGCGGCACGCTGACCGCTTACGCCGCGCCGCCGGTGCTGATGGTGGCGGCGGCCTGGCAGTGGGACAGCGCCTTCATGGCCGCGACCTTCGGCTGGAAGGCCGCCGTCGCCGTGGTGATCAACGCCACGGTTGCGACCCTGGTGCTGCGCCGCCACCTGCGCACGCAGCCGCCGCCGCCGGCCGGGGAAGCGCCTGTGCCGCTGCCGGTGGTGGCTGTGCATATCGCCCTGCTCGCAGCCGTGGTGCTGATGGCGCACCACCCGGTGGCATTTCTGGCGATCTTTTTGCTGTTCCTCGGTTTCACCCAGGCTTATGACAAACACCAGAGCCCGCTGATCATCAAGGAGGCGCTGCTGGTCGGCTTTTTCCTTGCGGGGCTGGTGGTGCTGGGCGGCATGCAGGCCTGGTGGCTGCAGCCGATTGTCTCCAGCCTGGAACCGCTGGCGCTGTTTGCGGGCTCGCTGGGCCTGACTGCCATCACCGACAACGCCGCGCTGACTTACCTGGGCTCGCTGATCGAAGGCATCTCTGACGAGTCCAAGTACATGCTGGTGGCCGGCGCCGTGGCCGGCGGCGGCCTCACGGTGATCGCCAACGCGCCCAACCCGGCCGGCGTGGCGCTGCTCAAGCGCGGCTTCGCCGACGAAACCGTGGGCGCCGGCGGCCTGCTGCTGGGCGCGCTGGGGCCCACCGCGGTGGCCGCGGCGGCCTTTCTGTTCCTCTAGAAGTCCGGTCCGTGCTGCAACGGGCGCTATTGTATTGATAGCTCCTCACGCAAGGTGGGCGGGCGCCGGGGCCGTATTTGATGCATGAATGCAGACTCGGCGCAGCGGCCGTCCCGGCACGCGGCAATGCTTTTGCTTGCTTGACTTTGCCAGGCGGCGTGGTTAGAACCGCTAGCAGTTGATTCCCCAACGCAGAAGCGGACACGGCATGCCAAAAATCACCCAATCGGACATCTGGAAAGTGCCGGGCCCCACCGGCCCCATCCTGGAGCGCGCCGGCGTTCATCCCTCGCACGGGCTGGCGATCCAGTCCGTGGCCAATGAGTTCGAACGCATCGTCATCTCGCGCTGCGCGACGCCGGCCGGCATCCAGCTGCTGGACGAAGGTTACTCGTCCAAGGGTTTCGGCATCAAGGCCAAGAGCTGCGACTGGGGGCCCTTCACCGGCTTTGCGATGTCGGACATCCAGTACTCCAAGTTCGGCGACGGCAACTCCATCGCCGCCTACAACAAGCAGAAGAACTTTTTCGACCACGCGCGCAGTGACACCGGCTTCCAGGCCAGCGACGCCGGCGGCCGCGAGGCCCAGGCCGGGCTGCGGCACTCGTCGATGGCCGCGTCCGACGTGCTCAAGCTGTCCAAGGCGCGGCTGGATTACCTCAAGCGCTACAACGTCATCCACTTCGACCAGGTGCGCGACGGCGCGCGTATCGAGTGCGACTCGCCCTTCGGCCGCCTGATGTTCATTGTGGTCGACCTGAAGACCGGCAGCTCGGCGACCTGGGGCATCCTGCACCGCAACAACTTCCAGCTCGGCGCGCAGGTGGTCACGCTGGCCGACGGCGGCCAGTGGAGCCTGGTGCGCGGCATGGCCAACACCGCGCGCAGCGGCAGCCCGCTGGACCCGAACCGCCGCTGCTGCACCGGCGACTACGATTTGTGGGGCGTGTTCCCGAAAAGAAATTCCAGCGTGGCCAGCACACGTTCACTCGCCAAACACGGCATGGACCGGCAACTGCAGGTGTTCTCAGCCGCCATGCCCGGCGTGTCCGCAGGCATCAAGTCGCGCGTCGGCCAGCTGCAGAAAGCGACGATGAAGCAGGCGGTGGCGCGCACCCACCATGTGTACGGCAGCTACACCGAAGACCGCGAAAAGGGCAACATCTCGGCGCTGACCCTGCACACCGCCCGCGAGATGAACCGCCGCATCCGCGCCAACGGCTACAAGGGCGGCGACATGTTCCACCACAACGACGACCTCGGCAACCCCTTCCGCAGCGACGTCGAGGAAGACCTGATCGC
This sequence comes from Polaromonas sp., assembly GCA_030683705.1. Lineage (GTDB taxonomy): Bacteria > Pseudomonadota > Gammaproteobacteria > Burkholderiales > Burkholderiaceae_C > Polaromonas. Next base: position 14,911 of record JAUXPP010000150.1, read on the forward strand.
CTGGGTGCCCGGCGAGATGGTCCCGCACTTCATCGAATCAACCAAGACGGGCAAAGGCGCCCACGGCCACATCGGCTGGAACGCTTGGGTCAAGCGGTATGAGGCGGATTATGTGGTGTATGACAATGCGGCGATTCACCGGGTGCGGTGAGCCGCTAAAGCCGGGCGACAGGTCTTGCTACGGTATTGATAGCTGCCCACGCTCGAGTTGATTGGGTGAAAGCTACATTCGGTCGGCAATATTCGGGACTGGATGGTGTCATCCATCCTGAATGTTGTAACTACAAATAACCCTTGCAATTCAAATAAACGTAACTACAATAAATTCGTGAATGTGACGTTCGATCCAGCCAAAGATGCGGCGAATCTCGCCAAGCATGGCTTGTCATTGCTGGACGCCGTGAGTTTTGAATGGGAAACCGCCTTGGTGTGGCCTGACCGGCGTCATGCGTATGGCGAGGCCCGTAGTGTGGCGCTGGGCTACATCGGCTTGCGCCTCATGGTCGTGGTGTTTGTTGAGCGTCCGCCCGAACTGCCCACAGAGCGCCGCATCATCAGCTTGAGAAAAGCCAACACACGCGAGGTGAAACGTTATGCCGAAACTTAAAACCGGAATCATCCTACCCAGCCCTGCCGAAGACGCCGCCATCACGGCCGCAGCCCTGGCCGACCCCGACGCCATCCCCTTCACGGATGCCGAGTGGCAGGAAGTCAAACCCCTGGTGCGCCGCGGCCGCCCGCTGGGCAGCGGCAGCAAGACCCAGGTCACCCTGCGCCTGGACGTGGAGGTGGTGGAGAAGTTCAAGGCGTCGGGCGATGGCTGGCAAACCCGCATGAACGACGTGCTGAAAAGGTGGGTGCGGAGGCAGGCGTGAATACCGCCTAACCAAGGGCTCCCGGCGAGATGGCCCGCACTTCATCGGATCCACCAAAACCGGCAGGGCGCCGACGGCCACATCGGCTGGAACGCGTGGGTTGCTTGCGGCAGTCTTCAAAGCAGAGGATTGTCGCGTCACTGATAAACCAAGGGTTTGCTCAGAGAGACATATTCAGCGCACCGACTATAGTCAAAAACCGTACTCACGCGGCCCGTGGGGAAATCTAGGAAACATAAATGAAAAAATTACTGGCTATCGCGCTGCTTCTAGCCTCGGGCCTTGCAATCGCTCACTCAGGCGGCACCGATAAAGACGGTTGCCACAACGACAGGAAGGCTGGCACCAGGCATTGCCATTGAGGTTTGCGGCGCTAACGTTGAATAGCTAGTTGCAGTATTGGGTTCCACCAATGGTATTGCACGTTCTGGAAGAACCGTCGCTTCCTTGAATGTAAGTCGTTCCACCAATCCGATTTACTGTTGCGGATGTACCGTCCGACCTTTGGATGTAGGTGGTGCCACCAATGGTGTTCGATGTCGCGGTAGAACCATCGCTATTATTTTGATAAGTGGTACCGCCAATCCTATTCAATGTTGAGGAAGAGCCATCATTGCGATTGATGTAAGTTGTTCCCCCAATGTTATTGGCAGTAGAAGACACTCCGTTGCCATTGCAGTATCGGGTGCCGCCAATGTAATTGCACGTTGTCTGAGCCTGTAGGCTAGAAAATGCAAGCGAAAGAATTAGTGCGGTCGAGATTTTTTGAATTTGTGACATGGTTCCTCCCTCGATGGAATTTGAGTCTGGGCAGGTTAGCACACCATATGTCTAGAGGCAATTTCTGGGAGTCTGAAAGGCACTACTGTCCACAAACGACCGGATAGTCTATGGTGGAGCGGTATGCGCACGTTGCTTCTGAAGGCCTGCAGCTCGCGGCAAGTCGGCTAGACTCGTTCATGCGGGCGTCTACGTTGTTCAATTGAAAATGTTGGCCATCGGGATTCCTCAAACATATGGGGCATTTGCATGAACGCTTTTCCTTCGATCTTTGCGCTAGGATTTGGTTTGAGTGCCGTGGTCCCGCTGATGTTTCCCGTTGGTGCTGCTGCGGAAACTTTCGGAGCGAAGTTCTCTCGATGCGTAGTTGACGAGCAGCGTAAACCTAACTACAACAAAGATGAGGCATGGGCGCGCTGTCAGAAAAGTGCCGAGGCAGAGCGAGCACTTGAGATTAGGCAAAGTGAAAGTCAGGGACCAAACATGCGTTTGCTTAAGCCAGCGTATGCATTTCAGTTTTGCGTGAAAACTCAAACTGCTAACGCTATGGCCCTCGTGACGCCGGCGCGATTTGCCAACGTTAGTGACGCTGAATCGTTCGTGTGGCGCAGTGTTATCGATAAATGTTTTCCTGTTTTCGCCATCGACGAATTTCAGGCGTTGATTTATCAGAACTACCAAGGTAGTGACCAGCGCATGGTCGACTACCGGGATGGGTTGTTGTGGTACGCGCGTGCTGCAGTTTTTTCTGAAGTCAAGGACTGGTATTCGACCGCGAAGCGGTAAGGCCCTTGAAGCGGTGTCCAAGGGTAATATTACGCGTCAGTTACGAATTGACTACATGAAAAAGCCTCTGTTCCTTGCGAAACAGAGGCTTTCATTGGTGCCGGAGAGATGAATCGAACACCCGACCTTCTCATTACGAATGAGATTTGATGGATAGTCGAGGAAACAGCATGCAAGTCGGGTTCAACAAAATCAACGACTTACCGTGATTTTAAATCATTATTTATCGCTGGTGCGCTCTATTGCTCATCGTCACTGTGCCATGGCTGTGCCAAGATTACGTTTATTTCGTACGCACTTGCAAGGGTTCGAGCAGAGCCAAGCGAGTCGTCTCTGATGCGGTTGGATACCGCAAAAGCACTTGCCATCCTTCAGTTTTGGGGTGTTCCAATAAAAAGAGCACAGCACGGATAGACGAATATTCCGGGGATTTCTTTCCATCGGCTTAGTATTTGCAAGCCTTCATCCCTCCTATTTAATTTGAACAATTCCATGCATGCGCGGATTTCAATAGCGGATGGTCCCGGACTCATGAGGTCGGACGCCCGTACCACGAATAGCGGGTCGAGTCGGGCAATCAGAGTCACACTGTCGTCCGTTGCTGAATCATGTGGGGAGAATTTAAGATCTGCCTTAGCGAGTGTCCCACTCGGGATACTGAAATAAGCCTTTCGGGACTGTTGTATCTTTCGGTTGATATCAAACCAAAACCAATCGACCATGACTGAGCTGGCGTCACCAAATCCAGCATTCCCAACTTCAATATGAAGTTCAAGGTCATCATCGACTGGTTTTGCATAGAAGCTCTCGTTGTGCCACCACCAACCCGGATGACGTGCTCCAGTGTCGTTTGGCCCGTGGGAGATGTAAATCCAACTCATGTAAGAGCCGGGGTTTATGGTTGTGGAGTCTTCCAAAAGATGCGGATACTCGTGTGAGGTCATGGGACATGCCTAGGATTTGATGGGTCGTCCCACTGGGTGGATGCATAGCCGCGGTCCCCGTCGAGATCAAAAAGCCCGTCAGGAAACTTCTTCTGAATCAAACTCACGCTGAAATCTATCGCGTTACCAAAAAACTGACTGTTTCTGTCTTGCTGAAGTATTTCCTTGAGCATGTCACGTGACCAAGTTCCATCCGCTTTACTGGACGGGGGTGGGGAGGCTAACGCTTCTAATAGAAATTTGTGGGAGTCATCGAACAGAAGGGCATCACGACCGCCGCCAATGAACATGGATGCCGTGGTGCTCGCTCTGTAAGGCCCCGGAATCGTCATCGGATGCTCAATATCTGCGACTCCACGCGGATGCCTCAGCCAAAATCCATCATCGCGTGGAGGCATCGCATATGGGTAAGCCATGTCATGATCAGCTTGTGACTTGACGGCCAAAAGTTCCTGACTGATGCTTCTTCTCAGATCTTCTTTGCTTGCATAACCCCAACCGCAAATTGCCATTGCAAATCGAGCGTTCGTGATGAAGTCAAATAATGCCGTGTTGAGCAGGTAAAGAAACCACTCTGGAAATTTCGCGATGAGGGCGGTAGCAATGGCGGCGGGCAATGTGATTATCTTAATCACGAGGGCGGCCGAAGCTATTGCGAGACCGATAAGTGCCGCGAGCCAATCCCAACCGCTAGCCCCACTCATGTCGCGAGCATATCGATTTACCTGGTCGACACTCGCTTGCAAGTTTTCTCTGAGGTCGTCCCAAATTTCGCCAAGATCAGTCGTCGGTGGCTCAGGCCGAGTCAAGCCGATATCGGTAGAAAACGCCAAATATTCTTTAAGCAAGTTGTAGGCATCAGTGAGGGCAGTTGATGACGGCGCCTGCTTGGAAAAATTACTGGTGTAGATTGGGTCTGAGGCATTCACAAAGACATCGCTCATTGCTCGATGAAGCAAGTTCGATATCCGCGCAATTTCGCCATCGTCAAGGTGTATCTTCTTGTCCAGGCGAGCATTCATTATTTCTTCACCTTTGCGCTCGCCCCAAATGTGAACATCTAAAAGACTCTCGATCACCATGTGACGTAGTGCGTGGTTCCGGAAAGGTCCGCCGACCATTGAATTAATGTAGGGGTGCCCTACTACATCTCCGCCCACATGAGAGAAGTATCCCAAGGCATACGCTATAAGTAATTTATCACCGCTTTCTTCTGCCAGCTCTAGCAATCTCCGAGCAAAGCTGGTGGTCCGGCGGTAGTGCAGGATGTCCATCCACCACCAATTTTTTTCGTAGCTTCCTGGGGTGGCGGGTTCTTTAAACGGCGGATCATTGGTGTATGGAGCCCCGAAGTATCTGAAGATATATGCGGGTGAGGTTATCTTGCTCGAATCCAAATTCAGTTCAGGACTCAAATCGAAGAATGGTTGTTGGAACCAACCTGGAAGTTGACCCTTAAACATCTTCGAGGCAAAGTCTGCGTCCATGTCAGCAAAGGGGTTCGGCACCCGGACGTTGTGCTTTCCGAAAGCAATTAATTTTAAAGATGAGATGAATGCATGTGTTGCTAGCGACGCAGTTTCAGCGAGGCGTATGTTCAAGCCACCAGTCAACCATTTGTCGAGTCCAGTGACGGGCTCACCCAAGCGGCTTTTAAGTTCATCCACGCTATCTCTAATCTTGCGAAATTCTCCGTACGCTTTTAACCCTGTGCGTAGCCCACCTAGAACGAAGGAGTTGTCCTCAATTGGGTCTAAAAGAAATAGCGTAAGGTCTGGACCAATTGCACCCAACCGTAAGGCGTTTCCGACGTGACCATCGAGGGCATTCATGTCGATACCTAGTTTTGACGCTACTCCTTCGCCGATGACAATGTGTCCTCCAAATTTAGGCATACAGAAATTCCCCCTTGGTTTTTGTTCGCGCGTGAAAAATGGTAGCCACTAATGCCCGACCACGTGGCTTTTTTCGAACGTAAATAATGTAGAATCCAGCGCTTAGCCGGTGTAGCTCAGTCGGTAGAGCAGCTCATTCGTAATGAGAAGGTCGGGTGTTCGATTCATCTCTCCGGCACCAGAAATTTCCTTTGAAATCAATGCTTTAAAAGTCGCCAGTGCGGCTTTTTTGCTTTCCGCGCTAGTTTTGGCACAGGATGGCACAGTAAAAAACGCGGAAATTTGCAAAGTTATTTAAATTTGACCCGCGCATAGCCCCGTGAAACAATTGAATTGCCGAAACGAAAACCGATGCTTTTGCGACCAGGTTTGAGTCAGGTAAACAGCGCAGCAGCGCCGTCTTGAGTGGCATCCAGCGATTCGTTTCCAGAATCCACGCACTCGATCACCTAGATCCCTTTAGTACCCAGGACCGGACCTTTCCAAAGGCCTATCGGTCAGCTCTGCTGCGCGCTTTTCTTTCATTTGTTCTTAAGGAGCGCATCCATGGCATCGAAACCCAACAATCCCAAACTGCCCGAAGGCTTTCAATCACCGTTCAACCGGGTTCCCATGGAGGACCGCAACTCTGACAGCCTCGCCTGTGTAGCTACGCTCACCGGCAGATCGCTGGCCGACGTGCAGAAATTGGCCGTACAACTGGGCTTGCCGGCGTATGGCCCGTATTTCGTTGACGGCGCCATGATCGCCAAAATGCTGATGAACCTGAGCGGCCTGGTAGCCACCAACTACAAGGAGTTCACCAGCTACGCCGCGCTACCGGATGTCGCGCTGTTGTTGGTGGATTACGATGAAAACACCGAACTGGGGCGACATATGGTTTGGCACCATGTCCGCGCCAACGGCGGACTGCAGTCGTTTTCGTACCTGATCGATGTGGCCGACTGGATAGATCCCAAAGATCACATCACCACGGCTTTGACCGACTTCGAACCCGCGTACTACATCGAAGTCACGCAGAGGCCCGCAGCCAAAGGCAAGTAGCCCTTCTCAGCGAGGTTTAGGCGAGGACTCACTTTCGGTGAGCGCAATCACCTGAGTGAGCGTCATGCCGAATACATGCGCAAGACGTGCAGCGCTGAAAAGCGTTGCCGTCTTCTTGCCACGTTCAAGCAGGCTGACATAGCTCACGCTCAGGCCTGATTGGTGAGCGAGCACTTCCTGCGTTATGGCCGAGTCCTCGCGCAACTTGCGAACGGTTGCGCCAAACGCTTGGCGCACTTCGATTTCAACAGGGGCACGACTACTTGGCTTGACCATTCGCCCCAAGTATTTCGCTAGCCGTACTATAAAACCAGAGACTATAGTACGTGTTTGGTGCGACCTGGCGCATAGGCAAGGTCGCGCAAACGCTAAAACATCAAGGAGGAGATTATGAAAATGGAACAGGTACTGCCGACAAACACTTCCCGACTGCACACATCATTGTTGGTTGCGGCCACCCTCTTGGCCGGCTGTGGCGGGAAGCCGCCGGGATGCGCTGACAGCACAACCATCGGCCTGGCAAACGAAATGATCGCTGGTGACGTTCTGGACGTCCTGACAAAGGATCTGACGAGGAACAGCAAAGAGAAAGCCGATCCTGAAGCGATGAAGCTGGCTACGGATTACACCAAGGGACTCAAAGTCACCATGGAAAACATCGTCAGCAACGGGTACAACGCAGATGCCAAAAAGCACCAGTGCGCCGGGCGGCTGAAGGTTGCGACGCCAAAGGGCAACGAGTTGGCCGTGAACACTGGGTACTCCACCCAAAAAACCGAGGGCGGCAACACCTCCTTCGTCCTTGCCATCGACAACTATCAGCCCATGATCAAAGCTTTGTATGACAGCTTTATCCCGTACATGATTGCCGAACTGGAGAAGTCTCAGGGGGCACGACCGCAGGAACCTATCGTGTACCAATCGACGCAATCCCAAACTGCGGCGAAAGATACCGGATCAGCAGCCTTGGCAGCGCCCACGACCAAGTACACCAAAGATAACGCGGTGGCGCAGATCCAGATCCAAGGCAACCAGTTGGTCTTTGAAGTGAATTCCACCGTCGGACGGTATAGCTGTGAAATGAGCGGAACGGCGTCAATGCTTGACGAACGCAACGGGGAGTTCAAGCCTGCCGACAAGGGCGGCTGTATAGCCAAGTTCAAGTTCATCGGCGCTGCAATGGAGTTCACCACGGATAGCTGCAGCACCTATTGCGGTATGCAAGCCGGGGACTCCATGGACGGCACTTACTTCCGCTAGTGCCATCGCAGCGCATATGAAGAAAGATCATGATCGATCGGACAGGCCAAGGATTGCGCTATTCCAGCGGCGTGCGCTTCTGCTGGCTAGTGTCAGTTTTGCCGCTCCCGTGGCTACGGTGGCCTTGCTCACGCCGAGAACAACGGCGATCACGTCCCAGCGCGCGTGGCGGCGCATCCGGCGCAGCTATGACCAGCAAATCAGCGGCGGTCACACAGCCGTTGATTTAGAGGATGTATCGCTGATTGCGGGCAGCGGCGGCGTCCGTGCTACGGCCAGCCGTGCGGAAGGCGCGCATCGGTCGGTAAATGCCGCTGGTCAGGCCGCAGCGCGGCACCTTCAGTACTACGGCGCGACACTTACCGGGGCCATCGTTGTGGTGGCAGGGCCTCTCACAGGGTTCGAGCTGAGCGAGTCAAAAGCCGCTTTTAACGCTGTTCGGTCGCTTCTTGCTGCCAACTGCCATTGCATCTATGGCACTTACTGCGACCCCAGCTTTGACAACGAGGTGGAGGTCACAGTCATCACCCGTGCCAAACCGATGAACCGCTGATTCTTCAAGCAGCACCTTTAGACCTCACCGGCATCGCCGGCGGGTCAAAACACACCGGGTTGGCCTCAAAGCAACCCGGTTTGTCGTTTCTGGCGCCACGCAGGTCTGCCGGATTAATTCAACCTCGCGCGCTGCTTTCGGGCCAGCGTGCTTTGTCAGGGAACCGTAATATGAGAACTGATTGGATCGCACTAGCCGCGCAGGCAGCGACAAGCCTTAAACACGTGGAAAAACCGCAATTTGAGCTGGGATCGGTCGTGGCAACGCCTGCTGCCATTGCACACCTCACCAAGAATGAAATGCCCGTGGCAAGCCTGCTGTGCCTCCACGTTGGCGGCGTTTGGGGAGGGATTTCGGATGAGGATGCCGAAGCGAATAGCCAGGCGGTTGCTGATGGTGGCCGGATATTGTCGTCATATCTTGTGGGGAACAAGAAAGTCTGGATCATCACCGACGCAGCGCATGAGGGAGCCAACGGGCATCGGCAGAGTACTTGCGTGTTGCTGAGCGAGGAGTACTGATGACAACCCGATGTCAGGCGATTCGCCCCATGCGCGACTTGCTGGATCGGCTTCCCCGGTTACCGGCTACTGCCGATAACAAGATCGACTTCCTTGCGGCCGATTTAGGCCTTCTTGATGCACTTGCCGAGGACGCCGAGACCAGCATGCGTGTCATCTACATGGGCATTGGCGCTATCGGTCACCTCCTGGCCAACTCGGCCGCCATGATCGAGGACGGTTCCATCAGCGGTGACTCAGTTGAGAGCCTGGGGTTTCTCATGGCCGACCTCGGCGACCACGCTGCAGCGTGTATGGCACTAGCGGCGGCCTGCCGTTTGCAGAGCGCCGCGCGCAAACCCAAGCCAGTCAACAGGCTCATCGATGCCCCCAAACGCCCCTGATTGCTTCTAGGTTGGCAATTCAGTACCAGTTAACTCACTTCGACCCATTTAAGCGATTGAACTAGGAACATCAATGAAAAACAAGCTAACCCAGGCAAACTCGGCGCATCACAGCGGATCCACCACTGCCAAATCCTCTGCGCTGGTGAAGAGTTATACGAAGGCGGCTCAATCCGCTTCTACCCGCCGTAGCTATGCTCAGGACATCAAACACTTCAAAGCATACGGAGGAAAGGTGCCTTGCGGACCTGAAACGGTTGCAGAGTACATGGCTACGTTTGCCGGAGTATTGGCGGTCTCCACTCTGGGGCATCGGCTGATAGCGATTCACAAAGCCCATATCGATAAAGGACTTGTCAGCCCGGTTGGAGATAAGTTGGTTAAACGGACGATGCAGGGAATCCGACGCACATTCGGAGTGAAGCAGCGGCAAGTGCAAGCCCTAATGAAGGACGATCTAGTCGAGCTTTTGGTTACAGTCGCCAAGCAAAAGCCGATGAAGTCCGCAAGAGACAAAGCAATGTTGCTGCTTGGCTTTGCAGGGGCGTTTCGTCGGTCGGAATTGGTAGCGCTACGGGTTGAAGACATTACGCCACATGCTCACGGAATAGAACTCCTCATTCGGCGTTCGAAAACAGACCAGGAAGGTGAGGGCCGAACGGTGTTTGTACCGCTAGCCAAGTCAGAGGAACGGTGTCCCGTTAAGGCGCTTGAGAAATGGCTCGAAATCGCGGGCATTGGAGAGGGGCCCTTGTTTCGCCCTCTCAACAGACATGACCGACTTGTCACGGATAAGGCGCTGACACCGCAGTCGGTTGCCCTTGTCGTTAAATCAGCCGTTGGAAAGTCGCGGGGACTTGATGCAGCCAAGAATGTTGCAGGACATTCGTTGCGTGCAGGCTTTGTAACTGAGGCTGCGGGAGTTGGACTGCAAACCAGTGCGATCATGGGCCAAACTGGACACAAGTCGCTTGAAATGGTGTTCCGGTATGTGCGAGCGTCGCAGAAGCGTCAAATACCCAGTTTGCTCTGAGCGCCTTTGACGTGCGAACCACTTTCTGGTGCTAGTCCTTTAATCGCTTTCGCGCCTAGAGCTTTGCCGGAATCTACTGGGAGTGGACACGGCCGACAGAGGATAAGCTCATGACGTTCCCAACGCTGACTGTGGACGCTGACGACCATACGACGTTTAGCGCTTTCATCGGCCGAACAACCCTCGGCGACTCGGAAATGGGCGGGGCGGTGGTTTCTGGAGCAAGCACTCATAAGCTCAAAATCGTCAACTAGCTTTAGCTTACGATTGTCAGGACGACACACCACCTAGATGAAAACACCACAACAGAAATAGATTCGTCGGCACATGTGCACGTTTTTTTGGAAGTTTCCCCGGGTAATCTCAGTGCCTAGTCCGCACCTTGCTTTAGAAACCTTCTCGCAATGACCGTATCGGCTACACCAGGTTTTTTTTCCTCCAATGGTCGCATTGGAGCTCTGAGGTATTTCATCCACTTAGCATGGCTGCTCCCCGTGGGGGTGTTTTTCCTGTGGATGCCGCTGGTGTCGTTACCGGCGCTGTGCATGATCGGCGTGTTGACAGTTAAGCGACTTAGAGACTGTGGGTTGTCGAAACACTGGGCATGGACGATGATCATTCCCGGCGTAAATCTGGTCGGCATTGTGCTTCTGATTTTCTGGCCTAAAGCTGACGTGGTGAGCGCTTATGAGTAGACCGACATCGGCGCAGTTTAAAGCTGGCTGTCCTAGCGTGCCCATCGCTGCCACACGAAGGGAAAGAATTGCGGGCTACGTCATCCTGGGCTGGCTCCTTGGGGGCGTAGCGGGGTGGATGATCTGTCTCGACCTTGGATTTCGACCCTCAGAGGTCGCGCGTTGGCTGATCGGCATTACGACCTTGATAGTGGTAGGGCGTGCTTACTTCGTGGCCCTGTCAAACAAGCAAGTGCAGGTCAATTTGCTCAAATTTGGTGCTGCTCGGAGGCTTGCCGCGATTTCAAGTGGGTTAGTGGTCATTGCGCTCATCGGGTTGGGCTTTCCTTTCTGGGTGGTTTATGGCGTGCACGTTAGCAAAAGCGCCTCTGAAATCTTGGCTGTCACGGTATCGTCTAAAGGTACCAACCTTTCACTTCCCGGACGCTGTAGCCAGTATGTCCGGCTTGAGGAAATGCGTTTCCCCTTTCTCCGATATGTATGTGTCACTCCGCAGGAATATGAGCGCGTTTCGGCGGGCGACACCGTATTGGCTCTAAGCACAGTCTCGCCGCTCGGACTTCGCATCCACAGCCTAACCTTCAGTGACCCCTAAGAGGTCTGTAATCTGCATGCATGTGCTCAATACCGGCCGATCACCCGCTCAGATCACATGCTTACGTTCTTCGGCGTCGGTAAGCGTCCGGCCATCCCCTTCTTGAATCCGACGGTCTAAGCGGCAACGATGGTGTCCACCAAGGAAATTAGGTGGACACCATGAAAGACTCTAAGAAGATCGTGCGGCGGCGACACAGCGACGAACTCAAGGCGCAGGTACTGAGCGAATGCGCGCGGCCCGGGGCGTCGGTGGCGAGCGTGGCGCTGTCGCACGGGATCAACGCCAATGTCGTGCACAAGTGGCGCCGCCACGCGGGCGCGGCGCCCTTGCCGGTTGCCTCCTTCGTTCCCGTTGCCTTGCCTGCGCCGACTTGCGCGGCGCCAGCGGACATCCGCATGGAACTGCGCCGAGGCGTAACGAGCATGACCATCAACTGGCCGGCCGCGGCGGCTGCGCACTGCGCGGCCTGGATGCGCGAGCTGCTGCGGTGATCCGGGTGGAAGCCGTGTGGCTTGCCGTGGATCCGCTGGACATGCGCTCGGGCAGCGAAGCGGCGCTGGCCCGAGTGGTGCACGTCTTTGGCTCAGCCCGCCCGCATCACGCGTACCTGTTCGCCAACAGGCGAGCCAACCGGATGAAGGTGCTCGTGCACGACGGCATTGGCGTTTGGCTGGCTGCGCGCCGGCTAAACCAGGGCAAGTTCATCTGGCCCAAGGATGTTGCGGGCACGCTGTCCCTCACCCGCGCGCAGCTTGACGCTCTCGTGCTGGGCCTACCCTGGCAGCGCATCGGTGAGGCGGGCGTAATCACGGTGCTGTAGGCAGCGCCGTGCAATTGGCGAAAGTGCCGATGTGCATCGGCGCTTTGATCGGCATGATCGGCTCTCGTGATCGACACCACGCACCTTGGCCAGCTGAACGCGCTGCAACTGCGCGAGACGGTGCTCTGTCTGGCCGGCAAGATGGCAATGCAGGAGGCCGAGATCGAGCGCAAGGATCGCGAGATCGCCTTCAAGCAGGCCTTCATCGACAAGCTCACCCACGAGATGGCGGTGCTCAAGCGGCTGAAGTTCGCGGCCCAGTCCGAGGCGTACAACGCCGAACAAAAGAGCTTGCTCGAAGAAACCATCGACACCGACCTGGCTGCACTGGCCACCGAGATTGAGCAGGCACAGCCATCACCGCCGGGCCAGGACGACAAACAAAGACCGAAGCGCCAGTCACTGCCCGAGAACCTGGCGCGCCGCGAGATCCACCACGAACCGCAGAACACCAGCTGCGCCTGTGGCTGCCAGTTGAAGCGCATCGGCCAGGACGTGGCCGAGAAGCTGGACTACCAGCCCGGCGTGTTCACCGTGGAGCGCCACATCCGCGGCAAGTGGGTCTGCGCGAAGTGCGAAACCCTGATCCAGGCGCCGGTGCCGGCGCACGTCATCGACAAAGGCATCCCGACCGCGGGCCTTCTGGCCCAGGTGCTGGTGGCCAAGTACGCCGATCACCTGCCGCTGTATCGCCAAGAAGGCATCTTCGCTCGCGCTGGCCTGGCGCTGGCGCTGGCGCGCTCGACGCTGGCGCAATGGGTAGGGCAATGCGGCGTGCAATTGCAACCGCTGGCCGATGCGCTACGCGCCGAACTGCTCAAGCACAGCGTGCTGCACGCCGATGAGACGCCGGTGGCGATGCTCAAGCCGGGCAACCGCAAGACCCATCGCGCCTACCTGTGGAGCTACTGCACCACGACTTACAACGAAACGAGGGCCGTGGTCTTTGACTTCGCCGACAGCCGCGCCGGACAGCACGCGAGGGACTTCCTCGGCCTGCCAGACGAATACGGCTGGCACGGCAAGCTGGTGTGCGATGACTTCGGCGGCTACAAGGCCTGCTTCGAGATGGGCGTGACCGAGGCCGGGTGGCTGGCGCACGCGCGGCGCAAGTTCCATGAGCTGTGGATCAACCACAAGAGCACCATCGGCGAGCAGGCGCTGAAGTTCTTCAAACAGTTGTATGACGTCGAGCGCGAGGTAAGCGAACTCGACGCTGCCCAGCGAAGACGAATACGACAGGAGCGATCCCGGCCAGTCGCAGATGCCCTACACCTGTGGATGACCGAGCAGCGCAAGAAGGTGCCCGAGGGGTCGGCCACGATCAAAGCCATCGACTACAGCCTGAACAGATGGCAGGCGCTGACGCGATACATCGACGATGGGGAGCTGCCTGCGGACAACAATTGGGTGGAGAACCAGATCCGCCCGATTGCCATCGGGCGAAACAACTGGCTGTTCGCGGGCTCGCTGCGGGCCGGCAAACGCGCTGCAGCGGTGATGAGCCTGGTGCAATCGGCTCGGCTCAATGGGCACGACCCCTACGCGTATCTGAAGGACATCCTCGAGCGACTTCCCACGCAGCCGGCCAGTCGCGTCGAAGAGCTGCTGCCACACCGTTGGCACGCCCCGCTCACGAATACCTGATCCGGTGGGAC
>JAUXPP010000086.1 GCA_030683705.1 Polaromonas sp.
AGCGATGTCAGAGGTTTTGGAAGCAACTTCCTTGACCATCTGCGCACCCATGTTCTGCAGCTTGTCCTTGAGTTCGATTTCCTTGGCGACGGACACGCCGTCCTTGGTCACGGTGGGGGCGCCGAAAGAGCGCTCGAGCACCACGTTACGGCCTTTGGGGCCCAGGGTGACCTTGACTGCGTTGGCCAGGATGTTCACACCCTCGACCATGCGTGCGCGGGCTTCGCCGCCGAAAATGACGTCTTTTGCTGCCATGTTAATTCTCCAGATTCAGTTAAATAGGGTTGCGACAGGTATGCGAGAACTTACTTCTCGACAACTGCAAACAAGTCGTCTTCTTTCATGACCAGCAATTCGTCGCCATCGACCTTGACGGTCTGGCCGCTGTATTTGCCGAACAAAACGCGATCACCGACCTTGACGGCCATGGCGCTGATTTCGCCCTTGTCGTTCTTTTTGCCGGGACCCACAGCCAGCACTTCGCCCTGATCAGGCTTTTCGGCGGCGCTGTCAGGAATGACGATGCCGGAGGCAGTTTTGGTTTCGTTTTCGACACGTTTGACGATCACGCGGTCGTGCAGGGGGCGAAGTTTCATGAGGGGCTCCTGAGGTGAAACAGTGGTTTTGGGATCAAAAAGCAGCCGTGCGGGGCGCGACTGCAATGAAAGGGCTGGATTGGTGTGGTTGTTAGCACTCAATACCATCGAGTGCTAATCATAAGGCTGTTTCGGGGCTGTTTCAAGTTCGAGGGGCAAAAAAGCGTGTGAGCAAGCCCCGGGCAGCCGGCCTGTCAGTTCCGGCTGTCCTACAAAAGACCCGCCGGCGTCTGACATGTGGGAGGCTTTTCCCCCTCTAAAGTGATGACAAGACCATTTTCAGGCGGCGCAAGCCACCCGGGGGATTTATGAACCAGTTTGCCATTGACATGCCAGCCCACCAGTCGGGACTGCGCTCTGCCTATTCAGCCTCTGGCGACAGCCGCTCGCCCGCAGGCGGACGTGCCGGTCCGGTCCGTCCGGCTTGGCCGTTTTTGGTCAATTCCAGCCCGCAGGACGACAAACAGGCTCTGGAGCACGAATCTGGCAGCCCATCCGGCTTCGCCAGTTGATCGCAACTCCAGGGCCATCCAGAAAGGGCATCAGCATGGGTGATACGAGCATCGGGCAGGGAAAGCCAGGCGACAACAATGAAAACGGGGTCGACAAGGAGACTGTCCCTGGCAAAACTTTCGGCGAGGAAGGCACGAACAAGACGCAGCCCGAGCCCGATCCCAAGGCCAAGCCCTCCGATGTAGGCGCGGGCGGGAAATTCATCGAATCCACGCCTTTCACGCGCTGAACTCACCGGCCCGAAAAGCCACCGCTTGCGGTGGCTTTTTGCTGTCCGCCCGTTTTCCCGGGCAGGGGCAAAGCCGTGCGCAGATTGCCGTGCGCGCTGCCGTCCGATGGCCAAACCGGTGATACGGAATCGGCTTTCAGTCCTACAGCAGCCTGCGGACGGCTAACTGGAGTTTTTAAAAACCGCTGGCTATTATTTTTCAAAGTGTGATGAACGGCTCTGCTCTGTCTGGCACCTGATTGTGTTGCTGCTTGTCCTGCTTGACGCCATTTGGCAGATAACTTTGCTCATACGTACACATGAAGATTCAGGAAAATCTCAAGCCATTTCTCTTGTCCACGGGAATTGCAGGCCTCGACAATATTCTCGGTGGGGGTTTGACCCGGGACCGTATCTATTTGATCGAGGGTGAGCCCGGGACGGGCAAAACCACCACCGGGCTGCAATTCCTGGTCGAGGGTGCCCGGCATGGCGAGTCGGTGGTTTACATCACGCTTGCCGAAACCAGGGGGGAGTTGCAGGGGGTGGGCGAGTCCCACGGCTGGGACATGGCGGGCATCCATATCCAGGAAGTGCTGCCCTCGGAGAATCTGCTGCAGCCCGAAGCCCAGTACACCATGTTTCACCCGTCCGAGGTGGAAATGGGCACCACCATGCAGCTTATCCTTGCCGCCATCGAGGAGCGAAAGCCCACACGCGTGGTGATTGATTCCCTGTCGGAGTTGCAGTTGCTGGCCGATACGCCGCTGCGTTACCGCCGCCAGGTGCTGGCACTCAAGCAATTTTTTGCCAGCCGTTCCTGCACCGTGATGATGCTCGACGACCGCACGGCGGCCGGCATCGACCTGCAGGTGCGCAGCATCGCGCACGGCGTGATCACGCTGGAGCAGTCGGTCAAGGAGTATGGCGCGGAGCGGCGCCGGGTGCGTGTGGTGAAGTACCGCGGCATGGCATTCCGCGGCGGCATGCACGATTACGACATCCAGTACGGCGGCCTCTGTGTTTACCCGCGGCTGGTGGCGGCTGAATCGCGGGTCATGGAAAAACGTGAACAGCTCACGAGTGGCCTGGCAGCGCTGGACGCCCTGCTGGGCGGCGGACTGGAGGAGGGCACCAGTACCCTGATCTCCGGACCACCGGGCACCGGAAAATCCTCGCTGGCTGCCCAGTTTGTGGCTGCCGCAGCGGAGCGCGGCCAGCGCAGCGCCATGTTCCTGTTCGAGGAAGCCGCCAACAACCTGTTGAACCGTGCCGACGGCCTGGGAATGGGGGTGCGCGCGCCCTATGAAAAGGGCTTGCTGACCATCCAGCAGATCGACCCGGCCGAACTGTCGCCCGGCGAGTTCGCCACCGCGGTGTGCCGGGCGGCGGACGAGGGCGCGAAGGTGGTGGTGATCGACAGCATCAATGGTTACCTCAATGCCATGCCCGATGAACGTTTCCTGACCACCCACCTGCACGAGTTGCTCACCTATCTGGGCCAGCGTGGCGTGGTCACCATCCTGGTCGGCATCCAGCAGGGCATGCTGGGCGGCAGCATGACCACCACCGTGGATGCCAGTTATCTGGCCGACAACGTGCTGATGCTGCGTTATTTCGAGCATGACGGCGAGGTCAAGCAGGCGGTGTCTGTGTTCAAGAAGCGCGGCAGCCTGCACGAAAGAACAATCCGCCAGTTCTCCATGTCGGCCGGGGGCATCCATGTCGGTGAGGTGCTGCGCAAGTTCCGGGGCATCCTGACCGGTGTGCCGGTCTACTTGGGACAGGTGGCTGAAACGGCGGGCAGCGAAACCAGGGTCCGCTAAGTGGAGCGCCGCATTGTCATCTGCACCCCGACAGGGCAGGATGCGGCCCTGACGTCCAGGGTTTTCCGCTCGGTGAACATCGGCAGCATGGTGTGCCGCGACACCGGCGAGTTGCTCGAGCAGTTGCCGCGCGGCGCGGGCGCCCTGCTGCTGGCCGAGGAAGTGATCAGCGGTGCGGCGATGCGGCCGCTGGCCCAGTATGTGGCCAGCCAGCCCACTTGGTCGGACATTCCTATCCTGCTGCTGACACGCAGCGGTGCGGATTCGCTGGATGTGCGGCGCGCCGTGGACCGCCTGGGCAATGTGACCCTGATGGAGCGGCCAGTGCGCACCATTGCGCTGATCTCTGCGGCACGTTCGGCGATCCGGGCACGGGAACGCCAATACCAGGTCCGGGATGCCGACCAGCGCAAGGATGAGTTTCTGGCCACGCTGGCCCATGAGCTGCGCAATCCGCTGGCGCCCATCCGCACCTCCATGGGCATTCTCAAACACCTGCATCCGGATTCGGAGCCGGTCACGCGCCTGCGCAATGTGGTGGACCGGCAGGTGACCCACCTCACGCGGCTGGTGGACGATTTGCTCGATGTGGCGCGCATTACCAGCGGCAAGGTGGTGCTCAAGAAGGACCGCATCACCCTGCGCTCGGTGGTCAACCACGCGGTGGAGATCTCCAGCTCGTCCATGGAGGCCAAGAAACACCGGCTCGACGTAAACGAGCCGGAAAGCGACTTCCTGCTCAACGCCGATCACGCACGGCTGGTGCAGAGCGTGGCCAACCTGCTGGTCAATGCGGCCAAGTTCACACCGCCCGGGGGACACATTGTTCTGGGGACGCAGGTGGATGGGGATACCGTGACTTTCAGCGTGCGGGACAACGGCATCGGGCTGGAGCCTGCGTCACTGACGCGGATTTTTGACCTGTTTGCGCAGACACCCGTGCCCGGGGAAGCGCCGACCGGCTTGGGCATCGGCCTGAGCCTGGCCAGGCAATTTGCAGAAATGCACGGCGGCACGCTGCACGCCGTCAGCGACGGTCTGGGCCGTGGCAGTGAATTTGTGCTGACCCTGCCGGTGGTGGTCGAGCCAAAGCACAGCCCGCGGGGCCAGGAAGTGGCCGTCGTTGCTCCGGCGGTTTCCGGCCGCCTGCGAAAAGTCCTGGTGGTTGACGACAATGCCGATGCGGCCGATACCCTGAACGTCCTGCTGGGCATGGACGGGTTTGCCGTGAGCACCGCGTATGACGGTGTGGCAGCCGTGGCGCAGGCCGGGACGGCCGCTCCCGACATCGTGATCATGGACATTGGCATGCCGGGCATGGACGGTTATGACGCCGCCCGCCTGATCCGCCAGCAGCCGGGCGGAGAGCATATCCTGCTGATAGCGCTGACAGGCTGGGGCCAGTCGACCGACAGAAAACGCGCCAGCGAGGCGGGTTTTGACCACCATCTGGTCAAACCCGTGGATTACGAACTGCTGATGAAGTGCCTGCAAGCGCCGGCGGCCGAGCGGGTGGCTCAACGCGCCTGACGAGTTGCAGGCACGACGGGTGTCTGCCCGCGGCGCTGCCTGCCGACCAGCGGATCCTTACTTGAGGCCGGCTGCTGCCCGCAGGGCTGCAGCTTTATCGGTCTTTTAGCTTCGGCCCGGACCTGCGGCCCTTAACTTCGCTTCGCGAAGTGAGCCTGCGCTGAAAAACCGCCAACCGTACTTGCGCACGGACGGACTTACAGTCCGGCGGCAGCCCGCAAGGCGGCTGCCTTGTCGGTTTTCTCCCACGTGAATTCCGGCTCGTCGCGGCCGAAGTGGCCGTAGGCGGCGGTCTTTTCGTAGATCGGGCGCAGCAGGTCCAGCATCTGGATGATGCCCTTGGGGCGCAGGTCGAAATGTTCGTTGACCAGGGCCGAAAGTTTTTCATCGGACATCACGCCCGTGCCTTCGGTGTAGACCGTGACGTTCATCGGCCGGGCCACACCGATGGCATAGGCGACCTGGATCTGGCACTGCTTGGCCAGGCCAGCGGCCACGATGTTCTTGGCAACGTAACGCGCTGCGTAGGCGGCCGAGCGGTCCACCTTGGAGGGGTCCTTGCCGCTGAACGCGCCACCGCCGTGCGGGCAGGCGCCGCCGTAGGTGTCGACAATGATCTTGCGGCCGGTCAGGCCACAATCGCCCTGCGGGCCTCCGATGACAAAACGGCCGGTCGGGTTGATCAGGTACTTGGTGTCTTTCAGCCATTCCTTGGGCAGCACCGGCTTGATGATTTCCTCGATGATGGCTTCGACAAAGGAGGCCTTCATCTTGTGCGCGGTTTCGCTCTGGTCGGGGCTGTGCTGGGTCGACAGCACCACGGTGTCGATGCTGTGCGGCTTGCCGTCCACGTAGCGCATGGTGACCTGGCTCTTGGCGTCCGGACGCAGGAAAGGCAGGCGGCCGTCCTTGCGCAACTGCGCCTGGCGCTCGACCAGGCGGTGGGCGTAATAAATCGGCGCGGGCATCAGCTCGGGCGTCTCGTCGCAGGCGTAGCCGAACATCAGGCCCTGGTCGCCGGCACCGGTATTGAGGTGGTCGTCGGACGCGTGGTCCACGCCCTGGGCGATGTCGTTGGACTGCTTGTCGTAACAGACCATCACGGCGCAACCCTTGTAGTCGATGCCGTATTCGGTGTTGTCGTAGCCGATGCGCTTGATGGTGTCGCGCGCGACCTGGATGTAGTCCACATGCGCGTTGGTGGTGATCTCGCCGGCCAGCACGACCAGGCCGGTGTTGGTCAGGGTTTCGGCAGCGACGCGGGACAGCGGGTCCTGCTTGAAGATGGCATCCAGGATGGCATCGGAAATCTGGTCGGCAACCTTGTCGGGATGGCCTTCGGAGACGGATTCGGAAGTAAAGAGAAAATCGTTCGCCATTGCGTACACTCCATGAAGTTAGTCGGCGCGTTGCCGGCTTGGGGTGCCTCGGCGAACGCTTTAGCAGTTTGGTTTAATGTCGCCCTGCAAGT
>JAUXPP010000164.1 GCA_030683705.1 Polaromonas sp.
CCGGCTCACCGTGCCCTTGAGCGGCGCGGGCACGCCGTCGATGTTGACTTGCACCGGCTGGCCGGCCGCGATGGCGGCGACTTGGCCCTCCGCCACGAAGGTCTCGAACAACAGGCCGCGGCCCGACTCCAGGGTCAGCAGCGGCATGCCGGGCAGGGCGAGGTCGCCCGTTCGTTTGTGGCGCGCCACCACCACGCCGTCCACCGGGCTGGTGATTTCGGCGTAGGCGCGCTGGGCCAGCGCCGTGTCGAGCCCGGCGCGCGTCTGGTTACGGGCCTCGCGCGCGGCCTCGAACTTCAGGCGCACCTTGCGCAATTCGTTGTCCGAGACGCTGCCACGCTCGAACAAACGCTCGAAGCGCTCCAGGTCAATCTGTGCATCGCGCAGCGCCGCCTCTGCCGCGCCGCCCGCCGCCTGGCCCTGGCGAATGCCGCCTTCCACGTCCGACGCGTCCAGCCGGGCCAGCAACTGCCCGCGCCGCACCCGGTCGCCCTCCTGCACCAGGATGTCGCGGATATAGCCGCTCAGCCGCGAGGCGACCTCGACGCGCTGGTCCGACACCACCGAGCCGACCGCCGTATATTCGAGCGGCGCCCCGGTGGACGCGGTCATGACCGGCAGGGGATGGCTTGTCGTATTCGATGCAGCAGGGGCCTCCGGCGCTTTGCCGCAAGCGCTCAGGAGTGCGCCCAGCGCCAGGGACGGGAGCAAGTGTTTTCTTTTCATAAGGAGGGTACTTTTTTTATTGGTTGATTCATCCAGCATGCTGGAAAATCTTGCGAAGTGCTGATATGAACAACCTGATGTCATGGCTGTACCGCACATGAAAAATGCCAACAACCTGTGCGGCCGCAACGGACATGGCATCGCCTCAGGCACCCGCGGGGGAATTGATCTAAAGTGCGTGCCTCCCACGGCCCGCCCGCTCATGCGGACAGGCCGTGCTTGCCAAAACCTCTACTTGTTGATGGCGTCTTTGGCTTTCCTGGCCATCTCCGTGATTGCATTCAGTGCCTTGTTGGCGGCATCCCTGGCGGCTTCTGCCGCATGCTGGGCTGCTTCCTTGCCAGACTCAGTTGCTTTTTTGACCGAGTCCTCGGCTTTCTGCGCTGCTTCCCTGGCGGCTTCAGAAGATTGGGTGGCCGCATCCGAGATTTTTTGCAGCGCGTCCCGGATGTCTTGCGTAGTTTTGTTGACGTCCGTAGCCGCGAACTCGGCAAGGCGGCCTGGGGCTGCCTTCAGGTTTGCCTCAAGGCGGGTGCGCAAGCCGGCGACCTTCTCGCCCGCTTGATCGGCGGTGGCGCGCAGGAGCTCATCGGCATCGGCGACGATGCGCTTCATGTCGGCGATCAGTTTGTCTTTGCTCATGGAGCCGGGCGTGTTGGATTCAGACATGGGATTCCTCTCTATCAGTGATAAAAATAAAAAATAAAAGCGCAACGATCTGAAAAACTATCGGGCAGGCAGCCTGCCCGACAAGGGTTACTTCGTTACGGCATCCTTGACGTTTTTGGCCGTTTCTTTGGTTGCCTCAAGCGCCTTGTCGGCAGCCTCCCGGGTGGCTTCCATGGCTTTTCGTGCGGCTTCCCGCGTGGCTTCGGCCGCTGTCTGCGCCGCCTCCTTGCCCGACTTGGCCGCTTTTTTGGCGGCTTCCCC
>JAUXPP010000002.1 GCA_030683705.1 Polaromonas sp.
TCGCGGAGGCCGCGGAGGATCTCGAGCGCCTCGTTCTTGCTCGGCGGCTCGACCATGATCATCTGGAACCGACGCTCGAGCGCCCCGTCCTTCTCGATGTACTTGCGGTACTCGTCGAGGGTGGTCGCGCCCACGCAATGCAGCTCGCCACGCGCCAGCGCGGGCTTGAGCATGTTGCCCGCGTCCATCGCACCTTCGGCCTTGCCGGCGCCGACCATGGTGTGCAGCTCGTCGATGAACACAATGGTCTGGCCTTCGTCCTTGGCCAGTTCTTTCAGCACGGTTTTCAGGCGCTCCTCGAACTCGCCGCGGAACTTGGCGCCGGCCAGCAGCGCGGCCATGTCCAGGCTCAGCACGCGTTTGCCCTTGAGCGAATCCGGTACCTCGCCGGCGACGATACGCTGGGCCAGACCCTCGACAATCGCGGTCTTGCCGACGCCGGGTTCACCGATCAGCACCGGGTTGTTCTTGGTGCGGCGCTGCAGCACCTGGATGGCGCGGCGGATCTCGTCGTCGCGGCCAATCACCGGGTCCAGCTTGCCCATGCGGGCGCGCTCGGTCAGGTCCAGGGTGTATTTCTTGAGGGCTTCGCGCTGGCCCTCCGCCTCGGGGCTGTCCACGCCCTGGCCACCGCGCACGGCGTCGATCGCCGCTTCCAGCGCCTTGCGGGTCAGGCCGGCCTCTTTGGCCAGCTTGCCGACCTCGGCCTTGCTGTCGGCGACGGCCAGCAGGAACAACTCACCGGCGATGAACTGGTCGCCACGCTTGATGGATTCCTTTTCGGTGGCCTGCAGCAGTTTGGCCAGTTCGGGGCCGACCTGGATCTGCTCCTGGCCCGACACGGTCGGCAGCTTCTTCACGGCAGCGTCGGTGGCGGCCTGCAGGGCGTTCACATTGACACCGGCGCGTTGCAGCAACGCCTTGGGCCCGTCGTCCTGGGCCAGCATCGCGGCCAGCAAGTGGGCCGGCTCGATGTAGGCGTTGTCATTGCCCAGCGCAAGCGACTGTGCGTCGCTGAGGGCTTCCTGGAATTTCGTGGTGAGTTTGTCCTGGCGCATGGCGTCCCCTGAAAAGAATGAATTGCTGGAGATCTGGGGCTGAAGCGGGAGCTTTTCAATAGCCCTCGCCGCGAGCGGGTCAACCCCTTGTTTATGCACAGCCCGGTTTGCGCCGGGCTTGACGAAGATCAAGCGGCCGGAAGACGGGCGTCGTGCCCGCCACGCACCGGACGATGGACGCGGAGCCTAAAATCAGTGCATGAATATCCACCAGGTGTCGGTCAGTTACGTGCAGGAACAGGACCGCCTGTTGATCCGGATCAATGGCAAGGAAGGCGGCGAACTGCGCGCCTGGCTGACGCGGCGTCTCGTGCTGGCCTTGCTGCCCGTGCTGAGCCAGACCACCACCGAGCAGATCGGCAAGCTTGCCGCGGCGGCTGCCACGACGCCCCAAGCTGCAGCCGGCGCCGACCCTCAGCGCGGGCAGTTGCTGGCAGCCTTCGAGACCGAGGCGGCGCTGCGCAGCGGCGATTTTGAGACGCCTTACCAGCCCGCCGACAACGCGCCGGCCGAGCCCTTGCTGGGCCCCGAACCGCTGCTGCTGACGGAAGTCAAGGTGACGCTGCTCGGCAGCGGCCAGTTGCGGCTGCAGTTGTTCGAAAAACTGCCCGGCCAGGAGGCTGTGCGCACCTTCCAGGTCATGATGGATCCGCAATTGAGCAACGGCCTGCTGCAGCTGCTGCACCAGAGCGTGAACGCCTCGCAGTGGCTGCAATTGCCGGTGATCGCCGGGCTGGACCATCCCGCGAGCGACACCGAACCGGCCGAACTCGCCGCCGACCTGCCCAAGCCCAAATACCTGAACTAGGCCCTGAGGCGCCGCATCAGCCGACTTTGGCGGGCTCCAGCGAGAAGCCGGCGATTTTTTTGTAATGCTCGGAGATCTCGCGCAGCTCCTGCTGGCTGATCAGCTCGTCGATGTTCGCAAACGGTTTGCCGCCGCTCAGTTCATCGACCTTGATGTTGATGAAGTCGGGCGGCACCGAGCGATTCGTCAGCACGATGCTGGCCGTGGGCGCCAGCCGCAGCTGTTCATAGGCCAGCAGCGCGGCCCGGGCGTCGCCGCCAGCGCCGGCCAGTTGTTCGGCCAGCGTGCGCCCGTCGATGAGGGCCTGCGCAGACCCGTTGGAGCCACGCGGGTACATCGGGTGCGCGGCGTCGCCCAGCAGGGTCACGCGCCCGAAGGTCCACTGCGGCACCGGGTCCTTGTCGACCATGGGGTACTCGAGGATCTGCTCAGCGTTGCTTATCAGCGCCGGGACGTCCAGCCACGGGAAGCGCCAGTCCCTGAAGATGTCCAGGAAGTCCTTGAGCTCGCCCTTGTGGTTCCAGTCGTTCATGGCCGCGTTGTCGCGCTGGATCTCGGCCACCCAGTTGATCAGCTGGTGGCCCTTGTCGTCCAGCTTGTCGACGATGGGGTAAATCACCATCTTGCCGGTGTCGATGGAGCCGATGCGCATGTAACTCTTGCCGGTCAGGATGGGTTGGTGCCGCGTCACGCCGCGCCAGGTGTTGATGCCGGCGAACGCGACCTGTTCGTCGGGGTAGAACTGCCGGCGCAGCGTGGAGTTGACGCCGTCGCAGGCAATCACCACATCGGTCTGCACCGGCGGCAGCGCCGTGCCGGTCGAGGTCTGCACAAACTGCAGGGTGGCGCCGCTGTCGTCCTGCGTCACGCCGGTGCAGCGGTGGTCGGTGTGGATGGCGCCGGCGCCCAGGCGGTCCAGCGCCGCTTCGTAAAGCAGCCGGTGCAGCTTGCCGCGCGGGATGCCGATCTCGGGCAGCGCGTAACCGGCATGGCGGCCGCGCGGCTCGCTGTAGATGAACTGGCCGAAGCGGTTGAAAAACACGCTTTCCTGGTTCTCGATGCCGACAGCCTCGATAGACGCCTGCAGGCCCAGCGCGGCGAGTTCGCGCATGGCATGCGGCAGCAGGGTGATGCCGACGCCGAGCTCTTTCACCTCAGGCACGGTCTCGTAAACCTCGCAGGCCAGCCCGCGCTGGTGCAGGGCGAGCGCCAGGCTCAGGCCGCCTATGCCGCCGCCGACGATTGCAATTTTCATCATGTCTTCTTCTTTACTGGTTGGGCCGGACTGTCATTGCGGACTGGCTCAGCAATCCATGCAGGCTCGCCGCAGTCCCGGTTGATGCGGCAGGGATCCCGGATCGGGTCCGGCATGACGACGGCCAAAAAACAGGTATCAAATCGGCCGGCTATCCATATGGGACAAGCGCGGCCAGCTATCAATTCAGTAGCAAATCGGCTCAGTTGGCGGTGATGCCCTGGGCCTTGATCAGTTGTGCCCAGCGTTTGGCGTCCTGCTCGACCAGGCTTTTGAATTCGCCCGGCGTGCTGCCGCTGGGGTCCATGCCCTGGGTCGAGAAGGCTTTTTTCACCTCGTCGCTGAGCAAGATCTCGCGAATCTCGCGGTTGTACAAAGCCACCAGCTCCGGCGAGGTGCCGGGCGGCGCAAAAATGCCGTACCACATGTCCACGCTGACCTTGCCGGTCCTCGCTTCTTCCAGCGTCGGCAGATCCGGCAGCAGCGGATGCCGCTTGTCGCTGCCGATGCCCAGCGCCACCAGCCGGCCCGACTTCACATGCTGCAAGGCCACGTGGATGGGCAGGAACATGGCTTCGATCTGGCCGCCCAGCAGGTCGGTGATCGCCGGGCCGGTGCCGCGGTAGGGAATGTGGGTGACAAACACGCCCGCCGTGGCCTTGAACAGCTCCATTGACAGGTGGTGCGGCGTGCCGACCCCGGGCGAGCCGTAGTTGATGCGGCCCGGCGACTTGCGCGCCGCAGCCACCATGTCGCCGGCGGTCTTGAAGCCGGTTTTGGGATGCGCCACCAAAATCAGCTGGCCCCAACTGGTCAGCGTCACCGGCGTCAGGTCCTTGACCGGGTCGAAGGGCAGTTGCGGATACAGGCCGGCATTCATCACCAGCGTGTTGACGGTCACCAGCAGGGTCGAGCCATTGGG
This sequence comes from Polaromonas sp., assembly GCA_030683705.1. Lineage (GTDB taxonomy): Bacteria > Pseudomonadota > Gammaproteobacteria > Burkholderiales > Burkholderiaceae_C > Polaromonas. The sequence goes on from JAUXPP010000002.1 coordinate 4,044, forward strand.
CGCTGCGCGCACCACCGCCTCGGTACCGATGTTGCCGGACGCGCCGGCCCGGTTGTCCACCACCACCGGGCGGCCGAGACGCTCCGAAAGTTTCGGTCCCACCGTGCGCGCAATCAGGTCGATGCCGGTACCGGGCGTGAAAGGCACGATCAGCCGGATTGGCGCCTGCGGCAAGGTATTGGCAGCAGCGGCCGGTGCGGTCTGGGCCATCGCGGCGGTGAAGGCCAGGGGCGACGCCAGTACCAGCGCCACGCGCAAGGCCAGGCGGCGGCTGGAACAGGAGGTGACGGTCATGGGGAATCCTATTCGGTTTGCATGCTAACAATTATTGAGGCGCGCCGGCCAAGGCACAATCCATGAAATCCCTGAGTAAATCCTTAGTTATCCCAACAAGCTTTCAAGCCATTGCCTGCCGTGCCTGCTTTACACAACCTGACCCGACTTTACGCCCGTCCCGGCTTTCTCTTGCGCCGGGCACACCAGATTTCGGCTGCCGTTTTCGAGGACGAGTGCCGTGGCGTCGGGCTGACACCGGCCCAATTCGGTGTACTCAGCGTGCTGCGTGCCAGCCCGGGACTGGACCAGTCCAGCCTGGCGCGGGCACTCGGCTTCGACAAGGTCACGGTGCTGCGCGTGTTGCGCGGGCTGGAGACGCGCGGACTGATCGCGCGCGCGCCGGCGCCGGCCAGCCGCCGCAACCTGGCGATTTCGCTGTCGGAGGCCGGCCTCGATTTGCTCAAGCAGGCCCAGGAGCCGGCCGAACGCGCCTACAACCGGCTGATGGCACCGCTGGACGAGGCCCAGCAGGCGCAGCTGGTCGATTTGCTGCAGTTGCTCACTGCCGGCCTGGAAGGCGAGGCGCGCGCGCCGTTTGTTCCGCCGGGGCAGGACGACAGCCGGGCTGCGTCGGAATAAATCGGCGGCTTAGCCGTTGCTGGCCCGAATACCCCATTTGGCCAGCGCCGCATCGTCGCTGACCCGTGCATCGACCCAGCGCGCACCCTCCGGCGTCTCTTCCTTTTTCCAGAACGGCGCCTGGGTCTTGAGGTAATCCATCAAAAACTCGCAGGCCTGGAAACTCTCGCCGCGGTGCGCTGAGGTCACCGCAACCAGCACGATCTGGTCCAGCGGCTGCAACAGGCCAACGCGGTGGATCACGCGCGCGCCATAGATGTCGAAACGTTTGTGCGCCTCGTCAATCATGGCTTCTATGGATTTTTCGGTCATGCCGGGGTAGTGCTCGAGCTCCATGGCGCTCACATCGTTCCCATCGTTGCGATCGCGAACGGTACCGATGAAACTGCAGACGGCACCGATACGCTTGTCGCCTGCACGCAATGCCGCAATCTCGTCGGCGAGATTGAAGTCGGCGGTCTGGATACTGACGCGCTGCTTCATCTCAGCCCCCGGTCACCGGCGGGAAAAAGGCCACTTCGGCGCCCTCGCGCAACGCTGCCGACTCGTCGACCATGACCTGGTCGAGCGCCAGGCGCACGGCCTTGCCACGCGCCAGGGATTCGGCGTAAACCGGGCCGCGTGCGATCAATTCGTCGCGCAGGCCAGCCAGTGTGGTGGCCGTGGTGTCCAGCGACTCGCTGCCCTGGCCGATGGCTTCGCGGATGGAGGCAAAGTACTTGACGGTGATTTTCATGACAGCAGCGCGGAAAACGGCAGGAATTGCACGGTGTCACCGCGGCGTATGGCCTGCCCCGCCGGGTTGTCGATCACGCCCTCGCCCCAGACCGCCGAGGTCAGCACGCCCGAACTCTGGTTGCTGAAAAGTTCGAGGCCGCCGGTGGCATTGCGCCGCACGCGCAGGAACTCGCGGCGCTTGTCGGCGCGCGGCCAGTCGAAATCCGCGACCAGCGGCACAGGTGTGACCAGCAGCTCGCTGGCGCCCTGCAGCTTGAGCAGGAAAGGCCGCACCAGCACCAGAAAGGTCAGGAAGCTGGACACCGGGTTGCCGGGCAGGCCGATGAAATGCGCGGCGCCCACCCTGCCGTACGCAAACGGTTTGCCGGGCTTGATGGCGATTTGCCAGAGGTCCAGCGAGCCGAGTTGCTGCACAGCAGGCTTGATATGGTCTTCCTCGCCGACCGACACGCCGCCGCTGGTCAGGATCAGGTCATGGCTGGCCGCCGCGCTGCGCAGCGCATCGAGCGTGGCGTCGCGCCGGTCCGGCACGATGCCCATGTCGGTGACCTCGCAGCCCAGCCGCAGCAGCAAGGCGCGCAGGAAAAAACGGTTGGAGTTGTAGATCGCGCCGGGACGCATCTGCTCCGGCGCCACCTCGCCGGGCATCACCAGTTCGTCGCCGGTGGAAAACAGCGCCACCCGCGGCTTCTTCGCCACCTCCAGACTGTCCATGCCGATACTGGCCGCGAGCCCAAGCGCAGCGGGCGTGAGGCGCTCTCCTTTTGAGAGCACGGTGGCGCCGCGGGTGACGTCTTCACCGGCGCGGCGTATCCACTGGCCGGGCCTGGGGATCTGCAACACGCGCACAAACCCTTCGCGCTCTGCGACCGGCTCGCAGTCCTCCTGCATCACCACCGCATCGGCGCCGGCGGGCACAGGCGCACCGGTGAAAATGCGCGCCACCGTGCCAGGCTCCAGCGCGCTGCCACTGCTGCCGGCCGGGATGCGCTGCGACACCCGCAGTTCCACCCCCTCGTCGGACAGCTCGGCGCTGCGCACCGCGTATCCGTCCATGGAGCTGTTGTCCTCGGGCGGCACCTGCAGCGCGGAGACCACATCCACCGCCAGCACGCGGCCGTCGGCATCAAAGCTGGAAACACTGTCGCTGCCCGCCAGCGGCACGGCATGGGCCAGCAGTTCGGCCAGCGCATCGTCCAGCGAGCGCAAGGGCGCACGCCCGGGTGAAGCGGCTGGAGCGGCGGTCGGGATGTTCATGCGTACAGATTGGCGTTGTAGACAAACCGGTCCTGATTGTCGACCAGCCACTGCGCCACGGCATCAGGCACATTCAAATCCAGCACCGGCCTCAGGGTGGCTTCCGGCAGCTGCGCCGGCGAATCGGTGGCGATGGCGACCACAAAATCGTCGTCCGGGTAACGCGCCGGCTTGCCGGACCCGGCGCGCCAGACCTCGACCTTGAGCAGGTCGCTGCTCTTGAAGCCTTCGACCAGCACCCAGTCCACACCGTCGTAGAGCTCGGCGATCAGGTGGTGCACGCTGAGCGCAGCGGGCTGCTCGAACTCGCGCATCAGCGCCAGCCGCCGGTCCGAGGCCACCACCACCTCGAAGGCGCCGGCCTCGCGGTGCCGGTGTGTGTCCTTGCCGGGGTGGTCGATGTCGAAATTGTGGTGCGCGTGTTTGATCACCGACACCCGCAGGCCGCGCAGCTTGAGCGCGGGAATCAGGCCCTCGACCAGCGTTGTTTTTCCCGAACCGGAATAGCCGGCAAATGCAACCACGTTCATAAACAGTTTTCACCGATCCTGGTTAGCTATCAATTCAATAGCTGCCTGCGCACGCCCGGCGTGGGCTGGAGGCTGATTTAGTTCACATGTCTGGCGATGTAGGCCTGGACCAGGGCGACGTCGGCAGGCATGACCTGCACGCGTTTGGGCAGGGCCTCGATGCCTTCGAATTTCGCCGGTCGGTCCGGCAGGCGGCCCAGCGCCTCCTCAATCGTCTCGGCAAACTTGATCGGCAAGGCGGTCTCCAGCACCACCATGGGCACGCCGGGCTGCAGGTGGAGCCGCGCGACTTTCAGGCCGTCGGCGGTGTGGGTGTCTATCATGGTGGCGAAGCGCTGGAAGGTGTCGCGTATGGTGTCCAGCCTGTCGGCATGTGTGCTTTTGCCGCTGGCAAAGCCGTAGTGCTGCGCCGCCGACCGGAACACCGGGTCGCCGCTGAGGTCGAAATAGCCCTGCTTCGAGAGCTGCGCACCGAACAGGTCGGCCACGCGTGCCGCATCGCGGCCCAGCAGGTCGAAGACAAAGCGCTCGAAGTTGGACGCCTTGGAAATGTCCATCGACGGGCTGGAAGTCTCATGGGTGTCGGCACTGCCCCGCACGCGGTACACGCCGGTGCGGAAAAACTCGTCGAGCACATCGTTCTCGTTGGTGGCGACCACCAGCTTGTCAATCGGCAAGCCCATCATGCGCGCCACGTGGCCGGCGCAGACATTGCCGAAGTTGCCGGAAGGCACGGTGAAGCTGACCTTCTGGAGCCGGGAATTTTCCGACGGGCCGCCCCTAGGAAAATTAGCCCCCTCGGGGGGCAGCGAGGACACGCCAGTGCCGAGCGTGGGGGCCATGTTGGTAGCCTGGAAGTAGCCGGCGAAGTAGTAGACAACCTGCGCCATCAGCCGCGCCCAGTTGATCGAGTTGACCGTGCCGATGCGGTACTTGCGCTTGAAGTCGAGGTCGTTGGAGACCGCCTTGACGATGTCCTGGCAATCGTCGAACACACCTTCGAGCGCGAGGTTGTGGATGTTCTCGTCCTGCAGGCTGAACATCTGCGCCTGCTGGAAGGGGCTCATGCGGCCCTGCGGCGAGGTCATGAAAACGCGCACGCCCTTTTTTCCACGCATCGCGTATTCGGCCGCGCTGCCGGTGTCGCCACTGGTGGCGCCCAGGATGTTGAGCTCTTCGCCGCGGCGCGCCAGTTCGTATTCGAACAGGTTGCCCAGCAGCTGCATCGCCATGTCCTTGAAGGCCAGCGTCGGGCCGTTGGACAGGGCCTGGAGGTAGAGGCCGTCTTCCAGTTGGCGCAGCGGCACGATCTCTTTGGTGCCGAAGACTTCTTCGGTGTAGGTCTTCTCGCAGATGGCCTTGAGGTCGGCCGCCGGGATGTCGTCGATGTAGAGCGACAACACCTCGAAGGCCAGGCTGGCATACGGCAGCTTGCGCCATTTTTCGAGCGTGGCGGCATTGACCTGCGGATAGCTCTCGGGCAGGTAGAGGCCGCCGTCCGGGGCCAGGCCTTCGAGCAGGATTTCGCAGAAGCGCTTGCGGTCGGTGTGGCCGCGTGTGGACAGATACTTCATCAGGCGAGTTCTTCCTTGCGGATGCGCGTGATCGGCGACAGCACGGTGGGCAAGGCCTGCATCTGCGCCAGTGCGCCGTTCATCTTTGCTTCCACACAATCGTGCGTCAGGATGATCAGGTCGGTATGCGTCGAGCCCTCGCCGCCGACTTCATCGGCCTCGCGCTGCAGCACCGCGTCGATGCTGATGCCGGCCTCGGCCAGGATGCCGGTGACCCGGGCCAGCACGCCGGCCTCGTCGGCCACGTTCAGGCGCAGGTAATAACTGGTAACAACTTCGCTCATGGCCAGCACCGGCTTGTCGCTCATGGACTGCGGCTGGAAGGCCAGGTGCGGCACGCGGTGCAGCGGATCGCTGGTGTGCAGGCGTGTGATGTCGACCAGGTCGGCGATCACCGCGCTGGCGGTAGGCTCGCTGCCTGCGCCCTTGCCGTAATACAGCGTGGTGCCCACGGCGTCGCCCTGCACCACCACGGCATTCATCGCACCTTCGACATTGGCGATCAGGCGCTTGGCCGGCACCAGCGCAGGATGCACGCGCAGTTCGATGCCCTTGGCCGTCTGTTTGGTGATGCCCAGCAGTTTGATGCGGTAACCGAGTTGTTCGGCGTAGCGGATGTCCTGCGCGCCCAGCTTGGTGATGCCTTCCACATAGGCCTTGTCGAACTGCACCGGGATGCCGAAGGCAATCGCCGACATCAGCGTGGCCTTGTGCGCGGCATCGACACCCTCGATGTCGAAGGTCGGGTCGGCTTCGGCGTAACCGAGGCGCTGCGCTTCTTTCAGCACCCCGTCGAAGTCCAGGCCCTTGACGCGCATATCGCTGAGGATGAAGTTGGTGGTGCCGTTGATGATGCCGGCGATCCACTGGATGCGGTTGGCCGTCAGGCCCTCGCGCAGCGCCTTGATGATGGGAATGCCGCCGGCCACCGCCGCTTCGAACGCCACCATCACGCCCTTGCGGTGCGCCGCCGCAAAAATTTCGGTGCCGTGCACGGCCAGCAGCGCCTTGTTGGCGGTGACCACATGTTTGCCGGCCTCGATGGCTTCCAGCACCAGCGCTTTGGCGATGCCGTAGCCGCCTATCAGCTCGATCACGATATCGATCTCGGGATTGGCGATCACCTTGCGCGCGTCGTCCACCACCGTGATGCCCGCGCCCGCCGCGGCCTGCGCGCGTGCCGTGTCCAGGTCGGCGACCATCGCGATTTCAATGCCGCGGCCGGCGCGGCGGAGGATTTCTTCCTGGTTGCGGTTCAGCACGGTGAACACACCGCTGCCGACGGTGCCCATGCCCAGCAGGCCTACCTTGATCGGTTTCATGGTTGTCGATGTTGTCATGTTGGTGGTTGGGCTCACTTGATCAGTTCAGCCGCCGGCGCGGCGGCGGGCTGCACCGCATTCCTGCGGCTTTCGAGGAATTTGGCGATGCGGTTGATGGCCTCGCGCAGGTCTTCCTCATGCGGCAGGAACACGATGCGGAAGTGGTCAGGCGACGCCCAGTTGAAGCCGGTGCCCTGCACCAGCATCACCTTGGTCTCCTTGAGCAGCTCGAGGAAAAATTGCCGGTCGTCGGTGATCGGATAAACCTTGGGGTCCAGCCGCGGAAACATGTACAGGGCCGCGCTCGGCTTCACGCAACTCACGCCGGGGATGGCGGTGATCAGTTCGTAGGCCAGGTCGCGCTGGCGGCGCAGGCGCCCGCCCTCGCCGGTCAGGTCGTTGATGCTCTGGTAGCCGCCCAGCGCGGTCTGGATCGCCCACTGGCCCGGCACGTTGGAGCACAGCTTCATGTTGGCCAGCATGTTCAGGCCCTCGATGTAGTCTTGCGCCTGTTTTTTGGCACCCGACACGACCAGCCAGCCTGCGCGGTAGCCGCAGGAGCGGTAACTCTTGGACAGCGAGTTGAAGGTCAGCGTCAGCACGTCGGTCGACAGGCTGGCGAGCGCCGTGTGTTTCGCGCCGTCGTACAGGACCTTGTCATAAACCTCGTCGGCCAGCAGCACCAGGCCGTGCTCGCGCGCGATCGCCACAATGCCTTTGAGCAGTTCGTCGGAATACAGCGCGCCGGTCGGGTTGTTCGGGTTGATGACCACGATGCCCTTGGTTCGGGGCGTGATCCGGGCACGGATATCGGCCAGGTTCGGCATCCAGCCGTTGGCCTCGTCGCACAGGTAGTGCACCGGCGTGCCGCCGGACAGGCTGGTGGACGCGGTCCACAGCGGGTAGTCGGGCGCCGGCAGCAGCAACTCGTCGCCGTCGTCGAGCAGCGCGTTGGTGGCCATGGCGATCAGTTCGCTGGCGCCGTTGCCGAGGTAGATGTCGTCCAGCACCACACCCTTGATGCCCTGCTTCTGGGTCTCGTGCATGACCGCCTTGCGCGCCGCAAAAATGCCCTTGCTGTCCGAATACCCCGCCGAGGCCGGCAGGTTGCGGATCATGTCCTGCTGAACTTCCTCGGGCGCGTCGAAGCCGAAGGCCGCGAGGTTGCCGAGGTTGAGCTTGATGAGCTTTTGCCCCTCTTCCTCCATCTGCTTGGCGGCGTCCATGATCGGGCCGCGGATGTCGTACAGCACATTGGCCAGTTTGGCGGATTTGTTGATCGGTTTCATGCGTCTCTCGGGAATTAACGGCAGGGGCCGCACCGGCTGAAGGCTGACAACCCCACCCGCAACGGGTTTGAAGCGCGGCGCAGCAGCTGGAACATCGGGCGGAATCTATAATTTGACCACATAAAGTCCCGGTTTTCCCGGGCCGCCGCCACCCCTTCCCTCCCCGAACACCGCATGAAACTGCAACCCGACCGCCTCGACGTCCAGTCCATCCTCGGTTATGGCCCCGGCTGGATCGGCGTGGCCAACCAGGGCGTGGCCGAAAAAATCCAGCACAGCGTCGTGATCGGCTCCCGGGGCGAGAAGTTCGACTGGGCCTGCCAGCGTTTTGAAGACCTCACCGAGGCGCACTTTGCCCGGCTGGTGGAAAGCGGGCCGGAGCTGGTGATTTTCGGCAGCGGCACGCGCCTGCGTTTCCCGCCGCCGGCTTTTTTGCGCGGCCTGATGGCCGCGCGTATCGGTGTCGAGACCATGGACACGATTGCCGCTTGCCGCACCTACAACATTCTGGCCGGCGAAGGACGCAAGGTGCTGGCAGCGCTGCTGATGGAGGCGCCAGAGGGCGCCGCGAAGTGACGACTGAGCTTTCAGAGTAAAATCTAGGGTTGCGTTTGGTGCAAAACCGGGCGGGCTCCCTGAGCCGGACCCGATACCGCCACCAGAGCCAACGGCCAATTACAACTACTTTCGTCAGGGTCCAAGCAGTATGGCAGTCGTCGTCAATAAACCACTCCCCGAATTTGAAGCCAACGCCACCAGCGGCGTCAAGGTTTCCAACCAAACCCATCTGGGCCACGTGGTGGTCCTGTACTTCTACCCCAAGGACAACACCCCCGGCTGCACCACCGAAGCGATGCAGTTCCGTGACCGCTACAAGGATTTCGTCAAGGCCGGCGCCACCGTGTTCGGCGTCTCGCGCGACAACATGAAGTCGCACGACGAGTTCAAGGCCAAGCTCGAGCTTCCCTTTGAACTGATTGCCGACACCGAAGAAAAAATGTGCCACATGTTCGGCGTCGTCAAGAACAAGATCATGTACGGCAAAAAGGTTAAAGGCATCGAGCGCAGCACCTTCCTGGTGGGCGCCGACGGCATGCTCAAGGAAGAGTGGCGCGGCCTCAAGGTGCCCGGCCATGTGGACGACGTGCTCAAGGCCGTCAAGGCGCTGAAAAAGGCAGCCTGATACCGCAGGAAAGCCTCCGCCGGAGCGACACAGGAGTCGTGTATAGTGACTTCATGCTGTTGACCCTAGCGACTGCGTTTAACGAAAAAGCCGCCCTGGCCTCCAGGCGGCTTTTTTGCTTTCAGAACCCCAACCACCCAGCGAGCTTCAAGCACCATGCCCCTGCCTCCCGCCCCGACAAAACGTGCCGCTCTGCTTTCCACCGAGGCCTTCGACGCCCCGGCCCGGTCGCCCTCCAAAGCCGCGCGAAAGACGGAACAGGCCGAGCCGGCCCGCAAGCCACCCGCGCTTGACCTGTTCGACAGCCGTTCCGCCGGCGGCGAAGCCGAACATCCTGTTGCATATCAGGCCAAAGAGACCGCCAGCCCAGTCAAGGCCAGCGCAGGCAGCTATCATAAAGATAGCGACCAGCCGGCACGTCCGCAAGCTGCTGCCAAGCCCAAAAAGCCCAAACACACTGGCCCGGCCAAGCTGTTCGTGCTCGACACCAATGTGCTGATGCACGACCCGATGTGCCTTTTCCGCTTCGAGGAACACGACATCTTCCTGCCGATGATCGTGCTGGAAGAGCTCGACGGCCACAAAAAGGGCATGACCGAAGTCGCGCGCAACGCGCGCCAGACCAGCCGCACGCTGGACGCCCTGGCCGGCACCAACGGCGCCGACATCGCCAAAGGCCTCAAGCTCGACACCACCGGGCACAAGGAAGCCGGCGGCTGCCTGTTTTTCCAGACCAGGGTGCTGGACTACTCGCTGCCCATGAGCCTGCCGCAGGGCAAGGCCGACAACCAGATCCTCGGCGTGGTCGAAGCGCTGCGCAAGGAATACGCGCCGCGCGAGGTGGTGCTGGTGTCCAAGGACATCAACATGCGCGTCAAGGCGCGCGCCCTGGGCCTGGCCACCGACGACTACCAGAACGACAAGACGCTGGAAGACGGCGACCTGCTTTACGCCGGCTCGCTGGCCCTGCCGCCCGACTTCTGGACGCGCCAGAGCAAAACCATCGAAAGCTGGCAGCAAGGCAGCCACACCTTCTACCGCATCACCGGCCCCATCGTCGGCAGCCTGCTGATCAACCAGTTCGTGTTTTTCGAGGCCCCCGGCGAACCGCCACTGTATGCCCGCGTGACCGAAATCCGCGCCAAGACCGCGGTCCTCAAGACCCTGAAGGACTACACCCACCTGAAGAACGCGGTCTGGGGTATCACCACCCGCAACCGCGAGCAGAACTTCGCGATGAATCTGCTGATGGACCCGGAAGTCGACTTCGTGACGCTGGCCGGCACGGCCGGCACCGGCAAGACGCTGATGGCTCTCGCCAGCGGCCTGACCCCGGTGCTGGACGACCGCCGCTACACCGAGATCATCATGACCCGCGCGACCGTCAGCGTCGGTGAAGACATCGGTTTCCTGCCCGGCACCGAAGAAGAAAAAATGGGCCCCTGGATGGGCGCGCTCGACGACAACCTCGAAGTGCTCGGCAATAACGACAGTGGCTCCGGCGAATGGGGCCGCGCCGCGACCAACGAGCTGATCCGCTCGCGCATCAAGGTCAAGAGCATGAACTTCATGCGCGGCCGCACCTTCCTGAACAAATACGTGATCATCGACGAAGCGCAAAACCTGACGCCCAAGCAGATGAAGACCCTGATCACCCGCGCCGGCCCCGGCACCAAGATCATCTGCATGGGCAACCTGGCGCAGATCGACACACCCTACCTGACCGAAGGTTCGTCCGGCATGACTTACGCCGTGGACCGCTTCAAGGGCTGGCCGCACGGCGGGCACATCACGCTGGCACGCGGCGAGCGCTCACGCCTGGCCGACTTCGCCAGCGAGGTGTTGTGACCGTAATGGCCGAGGCCGCGGCCAAAGAGCATTTCCTGCACCTGCAGCACAGCGAATCCGTGGTCGCCGGCATGGCGGCCACCGTCTTCGCCGGCCTGATCCAGAAGGTGGCGCTGACGGCAGACAACGAGGACGCGCTGGTGGCGCAGTCCGTCGCCATCGCCATCAAGCTGGCCATGAGCACCGAGAAGCTGGTCAAGAGCGACCAGGAGTGGGTCAAGAAGGACAGCACCTCGTCCTACCTGGGCGGCTGACACCACCACAGGCGCAGGATCTGGTCATGCAGCAGCCCTCCCCGCTCGACCTGGCCTTGCTGCGCCAGGCGATTGCGCTGTCGGCCGAATCGCGCGCCCGTGGGCGCCACCCGTTTGCCGCGCTGGTCGCCGACGAGCACGGAACTGTCATTGCCCAGGCCGGCAACAACTCCATGCCGCCGCAAGGCGACCCGACGCAGCATGCCGAACTGGCCGCGGCCGCGCTGGCCGCGCGCGCGCTGCCGCCGGAACAATTGCTCAGGTGCACGCTCTACACCAGCGCCGAGCCCTGCTGCATGTGTGCCGGCGCGATCTACTGGTGCAACATCGGGCGCGTGGTGTACGGCCTGTCCGAGCACCAGCTGCTGGAACTGACAGGCGCCCATCCAGAAAACCCGACCTTGTCCCTGCCCTGCAGGCATGTCTTTGCCACGGGGCAACGGCCGGTCGAGGTGCTGGGCCCGCTGCTGGAGGGCGAAGCGGCCGTGCCGCACAAGGGCTTCTGGAACAACAGCAGCGGCAGCTAGCGACGCTTTTTGTTCTTCACCCGCTTCACCGGCCCCTTGGGCGCCAGGCCCAGCGCCGCACGCGCCAGCACATCCGCCTCGCCGTTGCGGTGCCGCGGTATCCAGTGCAACGAGGCATGCGCAAACGTCGCCAGCAAAGCCGCCACCTCCTCATACAAGGCCGCCAGCCGCAGTACCGGCGGCGCACCACCTGCGCCCAGTTGCGCCACGAGCAAGCTGCTGTCCGAGTAGATTTGCAACACCCTTGCCCCGAGCGCCTGCGCGTCGCGCAGCGCCAGCATCAGCGCCCGCGCCTCCGCCTCGTTGTTGCAGCCGCGCACGTCGGCCATTGTCGAGAGCACATGCCGGGCGCCGTCAGGCGCGACCAGCACCGCACCCAAGCCCATGCGGCCGGGATTGGGGACGGCGCTGCCGTCGCAGTGAATCGTCCAGGGTTGGGATGCGGCGCAAGAGTCGTCCATCAATCACGCCGTCCTGGTCGAAGACCGAACCTGATCGCTGGTCTGAAAACCGTCGTCATTACCGCCGCAGCTACTGCAGCGTTCCCTTCACCGACGCCGGCAAAGGCAGGGGCATCACCTCGATGCCCTCCTCCAGCAACTCCATCGCTTCGGCCCGGCTGGTCTGGCCGCGGATGCTGCGCTGCGCCGCATCGCCGTAGTGCATGGCGCGCGCCTCGTCGGCAAAACGTTCGCCCACGTCTTCGGTGCTGGCCACGACCTCGCGCAGGGCTTTCAGGAACGCCGCCTGTCCGGGGGGGGAAGCCGACGCAACTTGCTGCACGGCAGCAGTGGCGGGGCCATCCGCCGGCACGGTCGGCTCCCGCGCGCCTGCAGCCGGGGCTGGCTCCGATGCACCGAGATTGAGGCGGGGAGCGCTGGGCATTTTCTGGATGCCGGGATCGGCGCACAAGGGGCAGGTCACGAGGCCGCGCGCAAGCTGACCCTGGAAATCGTCTTCCGACGCAAACCAGCCTTCAAAGGCATGCTGGTGGGCGCACTGCAGGTTGAGGACTTTCATGCCCCGATTATCGGGCCGCGCCGGCGTCTTCGCCATCCTGCCAGTCGAGAACCCATGCACCCGACAGCACGTTTTGCAGCCAGAGCGCGCCTGTCAGGGTCTTGCCATCGGTGACCCGGCCATCGCCACACCATTGCAGCAACTCGGCAGGGCTGGCGGTGAAGACGTCGAGAAATTCACCGGCATCGAGTTTCCGCGTGCCGGCGCTCAGATCCCTGGCGAACCAGATGTCGATAAATTCGGTGGAGTAGGAAATCACCGGATGCATCACGCCGGCCCGGGCCCAACGGCGCGCGACGTAGCCCGTCTCTTCCAGCAACTCACGTTGTGCACAGGCCAGCGAGCCTTCGCCGGGATCGAGCTTGCCCGCCGGGAACTCGATCATGACTGCGTGCACAGGGTGGCGGTACTGGCGCTCCAGCACCAGCCGGCCGTCGTCGAGCTGGGCGATGATCATCACCGCGCCTGGATGACGCACATACTCGCGCGAGGCTTCGCGACCATCCGGCAAACGCACGGTGTCGCGGAAAGCATGGAGAAAATGCCCCTTGATCAGTTCGCGGGTCTCGAGGGTGTGTTCCTTGAGGTGAGCATCGTCCGCGGAATCGGGCAGCGTTGAAGGCGTGTCAGCCATCGCCAGGTCTTACCTGTGTTTGAACAGGTAGCGGTACACAAAACCCGGAAAGGCAAAGGTGATGAACAGGGTCGCGGTGATCGCGTAGAACTCCCAGCCCTGCGGCGCGATCTGCCCGGCGCGTTGCTCCAGAAACAGGCCGACGCCGCCCACCACGAAGTACCAGACCACCATTTCGGCCAGGCGCAGTGCCAGCATCTTGGGCCGGGCCAGGGGAAACACCGCGAGCAGGCGGTTGCTGACAAATGGCAGGTTGGCCGCCAGCAGGGCCAGCGCCACCACCAGCCACACCGATGCAGTCTGGGTCATTGGAGCTCAGCTGCCCAGCGATTTCACGATGCTGGCAATCGCCTGGGTACACAGGGTCATGAGCCCGCCAGGCATGATCCCGAGCAGCAGCACCAGCGCACCATTGATGGACAGCACCACGCGGGCATCGGCAGGTGCCTGGATGGCGGTAGGCATCCCCGGGTTGGGCGCATCGAAATACATCACCTTGACCACACGCAGGTAGTAGAAGGCGCCGACCAGCGACATCATCACGGCAAACACGGCAAGCACGATGTAAGCGGTGTGTTGCGAGGACACCAGGGCCTGCAGCACACCCAGCTTGGCATAGAAGCCAACCACTGGCGGCACACCGGCCAGCGAGAACATGCAGACCGCCATGACGCCGGCAAACAGCGGGCTGCGCTGGTTCAGGCCGGCCAGGTCGGAGATTTCCTCGGACTCATGGCCCTGACGCGACAGCAGCAGCATGATGCCGAACACCGCCAGCGTGGTCAGCACATAGGTGATGGCGTAGAACATGGCCGCGCCATAGGCGAATTCGGCGTTGAGCTTGTTGCCGTTGACGACGCCCGCGAGCAGGGCCAGCAGCAGGAAGCCCATTTGCGAGATCGTCGAGAACGCCAGCATGCGCTTGAGGTTGGTCTGCGCAATGGCCGCCAGATTGCCGACAAGCAGCGAGCCTATCGCGAGGATGGCGAGCATCTGCTGCCAGTCGATGGCCAGCGGCAGCATGCCCTGCACCAGCAAACGGATGCAGATGGCGAAGGCCGCGAGCTGGGGCGCTGCGCCGATCAGCAGCGTGATGGCGGTAGGCGCGCCCTGGTAGACGTCAGGCAGCCACATGTGGAAAGGAACGGCGCCCAGCTTGAACGCCAGGCCGGCCACGATGAACACCAGGCCAAACACCAGCACCGAATGTTTCACCTGGCGGCTGGCGATGGCGCGGTAGACCTCGTTGATGTCCAGCGAGCCGGTGGCACCGTACATCATGGACAGGCCGTACAGCAGGAAGCCCGAGGCCAGGGCGCCGAGCACAAAATACTTCATCGCCGCCTCGGTGGCGGTGGCATTGTCGCGGCGCAGCGCCACCAGCGCATAGCTGGACAGCGTCATCAACTCCAGGCCCATGTAGAGCACCAGAAAGTTGTGGCCGGAGATCATCACGAAAATGCCGAGCAGCGCAAACATGCCCAGGGTGAACAGCTCGCCGCCGCGCAGCATCTGGCGGTCCGCGGCATAAGGCCGGGCGTAGACCAGGGTGACCATCATGGCGATGGATGCGAAACACTTCAACCAGTTGGCCATGGGGTCGCTCACCACCATGTTGCCGAAGCCGTACACCGTGTTGCCGCCGATGGCAAAGGCAGCCGTCAGCGCAGCCACCACGGCCAGCGTCAGCAGGGTCAGCACATAGGTCAGCGTGCGCTGCGGGCTTTTCACACCGAGGTCGACCAGCAGGATGACGCAGGCCATCGCCAGCAGGACGATCTCGGGGGAAACCGCGATCCAGGATAGTTTGTCAATCATCTGAAATTCTTCTGGAAGGGTTGCTTACGGGAGCTTCGAGGCCGCGACATGCTTGAGCAGGCCGGCGACCGAGCTGTCCATCACGTCGGTGAAGGGCTTGGGATAAATGCCCATGAACATCACTGCAATCGCCAGCAGGGAGAGCATCAGGAACTCGCGGCTGTTGATGTCGGTGAGGCCCTTGACGTCCTCATTGGTGACAGGCCCGAGGTAGACCCGCTTGAACATCCACAGCGTGTAGGCCGCGCCAAAGATCAGCGCCGTCGATGCAGCCAGGCCGATCCAGAAGTTGAACTTGATGGCCCCCAGGATGACCATCCACTCGCCGACAAAACCGGCCGTGGCGGGCAGGCCGCAATTGGCCATGGCAAACAGCAGTGCAAAGGCGGCGAACTTGGGCATGGTATTGACCACACCGCCATAACTGGCGATCTCGCGTGAATGCACGCGGTCATACAACACGCCGATGCACAGGAACATGGCGCCTGAAACAAATCCGTGCGCAATCATCTGCACGATGCCACCGGACACGCCGAGGTCGTTGAAGATGAAAAAGCCCAGGGTCACAAAACCCATGTGCGCGACGGACGAATAGGCCACCAGCTTTTTCATGTCCTGCTGGACCATGGCGACCAAGCCCACATAAATCACCGCGATCAGCGACAGGGCAATCATCAGCCAGGCCCATTCGCGCGCCGCGTCGGGGGCAATCGGCATCGAAAAACGCAGGAAGCCGTAGGCGCCGAGCTTGAGCATGATGGCCGCCAGCACGGCCGAGCCACCGGTGGGCGCTTCGACGTGCACGTCGGGCAGCCAGGTGTGCACCGGCCACATCGGCACCTTCACGGCAAAGGCGGCAAAAAAGGCGAAGAACAGGAAGGTCTGCGCCGTGCCGCTCAGTGGGAGGGTGTACCAGGTGGCCAGGTCGAAGCTGCCGCCGGACTTGACGTACAGGAAGATCAGCGCGATCAGCATCAGCAGCGAGCCGAGCAGCGTGTAGAGAAAGAACTTGAAGGCGGCGTAAATCTTCTTCGGCCCGCCCCAGATACCGATGATCAGGTACATCGGGATCAGGGTCGCCTCGAAAAACACGTAAAACAACATGCCATCGAGCGCAGTGAACACGCCAATCATCAGTCCGCTGAGGATCAGGAAGGCTGCCATGTACTGGTTCACGCGGCTGGTGATGGACTCCCAGCTGGCGATGATCACGACGACATTGATGAAAGCCGTCAGCAGCACAAACCACATCGAGATGCCGTCCACACCGAGGTGGTAGTTGATGTCGAAACGGTCGATCCACGCGGCTTTTTCGACAAACTGCATCGCAGCCGTACCCAGCTCAAAACCGCTGTACAGCGGCAGCGTCACCAGAAAACTGACCAGCGCGCCGATCAGCGCGATCCAGCGCACGCTGGGCGCCTGCTCGTCACGCCCCAGCGCCAGCAGCACGACGCCGAAAAAAATCGGCGTCCAGATGGCAAGACTCAACAATCCCATTTTTGTTATTCCTCTTGCTTATTTGCTGAGCAGTTCTTTGATCATCGGCCAGGTCGCGAAATAGCTGATCAGGATGAAGATGCCCATGATCATGGCCAACGCGTAGTGGTAGATATAGCCGGTCTGTACCTTGCGAACGATGCTGGACACCCAGCCCACCAGCTTCCAGGATCCGTTGACCAGCGCGCCGTCGATGACCTTCTCGTCGCCGCCCTTCCACAGACCGATACCCAGCCCGCGTGCGCCGCGCGCCAGCACGTTTTCATTGAACCAGTCCATGTAGTACTTGTTCTCGAGCAGCGTGTAGACCGGTTCCACCCGGCGCTTGATGGCTGCCGGCAGTGCCGGATTGACCATGTACATGTAATACGCTGCGGCCACGCCCGCCAGCGCCAGCCAGAAGGGTGCGGTCATCAGCCCGTGCAAGGCCATCTGCGCGGGACCATGGAATATTTTGGCCAGCTCTGCCATGGCCGGGTGTTTGTCCGCGTTGACGACGATGGCGTCCTTCAGGAAGTCACCGAAAAGCATGGCATCGATGGTCAGGAAACCGATCACTACCGAGGGGATGGCCAGCAGCAGCAGCGGTGCCGTCACCACCCAGGGTGACTCGTGCGGCGCATGGTGCTCATCGTGGTGGCCGTGCCCGTGGTCATCATGGTGGGCATCAGGATTCTGGTCGAAGCGCTCCTTGCCGTGGAACACCAGGAAGTACATGCGGAACGAGTAAAAAGCCGTGACGAAGACGCCGGCGAGTACCGCGAAGTAGGCAAAACCGGCACCGGGCAGGTTGCTGAAATGCACCGCCTCGATGATGCTGTCCTTCGAATAGAAACCGGCAAACAGCGGCGTACCGATCAGGGCCAGCGATCCGAGCAGGGCCGTGATCCAGGTGATGGGCATGTACTTGCGCAGCCCGCCCATCCAGCGGATGTCCTGGTTGTGGTGCACACCCATGATGACGGAACCCGCCGCAAGAAACAGCAGCGCCTTGAAAAAAGCGTGTGTCATCAGGTGGAAGACGGCGACCGAGTAGGCAGAAGCGCCCAGTGCAACCGTCATGTAGCCCAGCTGCGACAGGGTCGAGTACGCGACAACCCGCTTGATGTCGTTCTGGATGATGCCCAGGAAGCCCATGAACAGCGCGGTGATGGCGCCGATCACCATGATGAAGCTCAGGGCGGTGTCGCTCAATTCGAACAGCGGCGACATGCGCGCCACCATGAAAATGCCCGCAGTCACCATGGTCGCGGCGTGAATCAAGGCGGAGATCGGTGTCGGGCCTTCCATGGAATCAGGCAACCAGACGTGCAGCGGAAATTGCGCCGACTTGCCCATGGCGCCGATGAACAGGCAGATGCAGATCACGGTGATCAGCATCCAGTCGGTGCCGGGCAGGCTGAGTGCGGCGATCTCGCCCGACTTGGCGAACACCTCGGTGTAGTTCAGGGTGCCGGCGTAGGCGGCGAGCAGGCCGATGCCGAGGATGAAGCCGAAGTCGCCGACACGGTTGACCAGGAAGGCCTTCATGTTGGCAAAGATGGCGGTCGGCTTGTTGAACCAGAAGCCGATCAGCAGGTAGGACACCAGGCCCACCGCTTCCCAGCCGAAGAACAGCTGCAGCATGTTGTTGCTCATCACCAGCATCAACATGGAGAAGGTGAACAGCGAGATGTAGGCAAAGAAGCGGTTGTAGCCCTCGTCCTCTTCCATGTAGCCGATGGTGTAGATGTGCACCATCAGCGAGACGAAGGTCACGACACACATCATCATGGCGGTCAGGCCATCCACCAGGAAACCGATTTCCATCTTCAAGCCGCCGACCACCATCCAGGTGTACAGCGTCTCGTTGAAACGCGCGCCGTCGATGGCCACGCTCTTGAGTGTCATCGCGGAGATCACAAACGCCACCAGAACGCCGAGGATGGTCAGGGTGTGGGACAGGCGGCGTCCGATCCAGTTGCCGCCGAAGGTGGTACCGAAGATACCGGCCAGCAAGGCGCCCGCCAGGGGCGCCAGGGGAACCGCCAGCAGCGTGGCAGCCGAAAGGGTTTGGCTCATGTTCTTCTTATCCCTTGAGCGTGTTGAGTTCGTCGACGTTGATGCTGGACTTGTTGCGGAACAGCAGCACGAGGATGGCCAGGCCGATGGCAGACTCTGCGGCCGCCACGGTCAGGATGAAAAACACGAAAATCTGGCCGGCCATGTCGTTGAGGTAATAGGAGAAGGCCACGAAGTTCATGTTGACGGCCAGCAGCATCAGCTCGATGGCCATCAGCAGCACAATCAGGTTTTTCCGGTTCAGGAAGATGCCGATCACCGACAGGGCAAACAGGATGGCGCCCAAGGTCAGGAAGTGTCCCAGCGTGACCATCATGCTTTTTCCTCTGTGGGTGCGGCCACCGGTGCGACCACCGTCGGCTGGATTTTCACCAGGCTGACGCGATCACCGCTCTTGACGCGAATCTGGTCGGCCGGATTGATGTACTTGGAGTCCTTGCGCTCGCGCAGGGTCAGCGCAATCGCCGCGATGATGGCCACCAGCAGGATCACGGCCGCAATTTCCAGCGGATAGAGATACTCGGAGTAAAGCACCTTGCCCAGCTCCTTGGTGTTGGAGAACTGCTCCACAGCCTGGCCGGCCACGGCCAGCGTCGCCTTGGGCTCCTGGCTCGGGCGGAAGCCGCCGATCAGCACGGCTGCCATCTCGAGAGCAATCAGTGTCCCGACGGTCGCTGCCAGCGGAAAGTGCTTCCAGAAGTTCTTCCGCACGCCGTCCATGTTGACATCCAGCATCATCACGACGAACAGGAAAAGCACCATTACCGCACCGACGTACACCAGCACCAGCGTGATCGCCAGGAACTCGGCCTTCAGCAGTATCCAGACCGCGGCGGCCTGGAAAAAAGCCAGCACCAGATACAGGGCGGCATGCACCGGGTTGCGGGCGGTGATCACCTTGAATGCCGCGAACAGCAGCACCAAAGCAAAGACATAAAAGAGACCTGTTCTAGCGTCCATGTTCTGCAAATCTTTCTTGAGCCAGCATCAGTCTGGGTTTTCAGCGGTACTTGGCATCGACAGCGCGGTTCGCTGCAATTTCTTTTTCGTAGCGGTCACCCACGGCCAGCAACATGTCCTTGGTGAAGTACAGGTCACCGCGCTTTTCACCGTGGTATTCAAAGATGTGCGTTTCGACGATGGAATCGACCGGGCAGCTTTCCTCGCAGAAGCCGCAGAAAATGCACTTGGTCAGGTCGATGTCATAACGCGAGGTGCGGCGGCTGCCATCATCACGGACGTCGGATTCGATGGTGATGGCCATGGCCGGGCACACGGCCTCGCACAGCTTGCAGGCGATGCAGCGCTCCTCGCCGTTGTCATAACGGCGCAGTGCGTGCAGGCCGCGAAAGCGCGGGCTCAGCGGGGTTTTTTCTTCCGGAAACTGGATCGTGATCTTGCGGCTGAACATGAACTTGCCGGTCAGGGCCATGCCCTTGAACAGCTCGGTCAGCATGAAGCTGGATACGAAGTCTTTGACGGAGGCAACTGCACTCATGATGATAATTTCCTGAGAGCTACACGAAGTGAGCGAACGTGGGGGCTCATATTTTTCCGACGGACCGCCCCAAGGAAAAATGCGGCCCCCTCGGGGAGCAGCGCATTACACGAAGTGAAAAGCGTGGGGGCCATATTCACTTCCAGATGTTGTAAGGGGTCTGCATCCAGGCCCCCACCACGACCAGCCACACCAGCGTCACGGGGATGAAAATTTTCCAGCCCAAACGCATGATCTGGTCGTAACGGAAACGCGGGAAGGTGGCGCGCACCCACAGGAACAGGGTCACGACCACAAAGGTCTTGGCGCCCAGCCAGATCCAGCCCGGAATGAAGGACAGGAATTCGAACGGCGGCAGCCAGCCGCCGAGGAACAGGATGACGGCAAGGATGGCCACCAGCCACATGTTGGCGTATTCGGCCAGGAAGAACATGGCAAAGGACATGCCCGAGTACTCGACCATGTGGCCGGCGACGATTTCAGACTCGCCCTCCACCACGTCAAAGGGGTGGCGGTTGGTCTCGGCCAGGCCGGAGATGAAATACACGACAAAAATCGGCAGCAACGGCAACCAGTTCCAAGACAGGAAATTCATGCCGTACCCCACGCCCATGCCTTTGGCCTGGCTCATCACGATGTCGGTCATGTTCAGGCTGGCGGAGACCATCAGCACCACCACCAGGCAGAAACCCATGGCGATCTCGTAGCTGACCATCTGGGCCGACGCACGCATCGCACCCAGGAAGGCGTACTTGGAGTTGGAAGCCCAACCCGCGATGATCACGCCGTACACCTCGAGCGAGGTGACTGCCATCAGGAACAGCAGTCCGGCATTGATATTGGCCAGCGCCACATCGGGGCCGAAAGGAATCACCACCCAGGCCACCAGCGCAGGCATGATGGTCATGATGGGGCCCAGCACAAACAGGCCCTTGCTGGCCGCCGTCGGGATGATGATTTCCTTGGTCAGCAATTTGAGCGCATCGGCAATCGGCTGCAGCAGGCCGAAGGGTCCGATGCGGTTGGGACCCAGACGGATCTGGGTAAAACCAATCGCCTTGCGTTCCCACAGGGTCAGGTAGGCCACACAACCCATCAGGGGGGCGACCACACAAATGATCTTGATCAGGGTCCAGATCACCGGCCACACCGTGCCCGGCCAGATACCCCCCATCAAGCCCTGGCCGGCATTGAAGATTGTGTCAATCATGCGGCGACTCCTTCAACGGCGGCACGGCGTGCGTCAGCGGTCAACTGCAGCGAGGTCGCGCGCCGGACCAGGCTGTCGAGCTGGTAAATGCTGGCCACGGCCGGGGTGCCCTGCCCTGCGGCCAGATGGATGGCCGACGCGCTGCTGTTGTCCAGGCGGTCGGCCGGGACCTGTCCCGACTGTGCACCCTGGATCTGCTGAAGCACCTCCTGTGAGGACTCGAAGTCAAAGCCGGGCAGTTCCAGCAGGTTGGCCAATACGCGGAGAACCTTCCAGGCCGGCCGGGTTTCGCCCAGGGGCTTGACCACCGCATGAAAGCTCTGCACACGGCCTTCGGCGTTGACAAAGGTTCCCGGTGTTTCGGTGAAAGGCGAAATCGGCAACAGCACATCGCTGAAGTCCATGTTGGCCTTGAAGGGGCTCAGGGTCA
Organism: Polaromonas sp.; assembly: GCA_030683705.1. GTDB lineage: Bacteria > Pseudomonadota > Gammaproteobacteria > Burkholderiales > Burkholderiaceae_C > Polaromonas. The sequence continues at coordinate 25,652 of JAUXPP010000002.1, forward strand.
CGACCATTTGCGCGGCATTGAGCGCCGTCCTGGCTGCGGCACCGGCCGCGGAATCAAATTCAGGCTCGGTATTGAGCAACACCACCGCCTTGAGCTTGCCCGCCAGCATTTGCCCGGCGTCCAGGCCCTCGCCTGACGGCATGGCACCTGCGAGCTGCGCGCCCACGGTGTTGGCGGCTTCGCTCAGGTAGCCGACGCTGGCGCCGGTTTGTGCTGCGATCCAGTTGGCCAGGCCCAGCAGGCTGCCGGCATTGGCGTGATGCGCCGCCGCGTTGCCCAGCAGGATGGCCTTGCGTTCGCCGCCCAGCAGCGACCTGGCGATGGCTTGGGCGGCGTCTGTCGCCTGTCCTGCAGCGGGAGCGGCCACACCCTTGTCCGCAGCGATTGCCGCGGCGACATCGGCCAGGGCCTGCGCCCAGCCGGCAGGCTCGGCCAGCACGCTGTTGGCCACAGGCATGGCCCAGGCGTCGGCAGAGGCCAGTTCCGCTTCGGAATTGATCACACTCAAGCCGCAGCCCTTGCGGACGGACTGCCGAATCCGCTGTGCAAACAGCGGATGATCCTTGCGCAGGTTGGAACCCACCACCAGCACACGCTGCAATTGCGACAGCGACGCAATCGAGGTGCCCAGCCAGCGCACGCCGGCGTGCGGGCCAAATTCCGCGTTGCGCAGGCGGTAGTCAATGTTGCCGCTGCCCAGGCCGCGCATCAGCGATGCTGCCAGGTGCAGCTCTTCTAGCGTGCTGTGCGGGCTGGCCAGCGTGCCTATGCTGCCGGCGCCGTGGTCAGCCTTGATCTGCTTCAGGCCGTTGGCCACATACTCGAGCGCGGTCTGCCAGTCCACAGCCTTCCATTGCCCGCCCTGCTTGATCATGGGCGTTTTCAGGCGTTCGTCGCTTCCCAGCGCTTCATAGGAGAAGCGGTCACGGTCGGCAATCCAGCACTCGTTGACGTCTTCGTTTTCCAGCGGCACGACACGCATGACCTGGTTGTTCTTGACCTGGACAATCAGGTTGGCGCCGGTGGAGTCGTGCGGGCTCACCGATTTTCGGCGCGACAACTCCCAGGTGCGGGCGCTGTAGCGGAAGGGCTTGCTGGTCAGCGCGCCGACCGGGCAGATGTCGATCATGTTGCCGGACAGCTCGGAGTCCACCGACATGCCGACAAAGGTTTCGATCTCTGCGTGTTCGCCGCGGTGCGACATGCCGAGTTCCATCACGCCGGCGACTTCCTGTCCAAAACGCACGCAGCGTGTGCAGTGGATGCAGCGGCTCATCTCTTCCATGGAGATCAGTGGACCGACGTTCTTGTGGAACACCACGCGTTTTTCTTCTTCGTAACGCGAGCCGCTGCCGCCGTAACCCACGGCCAGATCCTGCAGCTGGCATTCGCCGCCCTGGTCGCAGATCGGGCAATCGAGCGGATGGTTAATCAGCAGGAACTCCATCACGCCCTTCTGGGCCTTGATGGCTTTGTCGCTCTTGGTGTGCACGATCATGCCCTGCGTCACGGGCGTGGCGCAGGCGGGCATGGGCTTGGGTGCCTTCTCGACATCGACCAGGCACATGCGGCAATTGGCAGCGATGCTGAGCTTCTTGTGATAGCAAAAATGCGGAATGTAGGTGCCGGCTTTTTCGGCCGCATGCATCACCGTGCTGCCTTCGAGCACTTCCACTTTCTGGCCGTCGAGTTCTATTTCAACCATATGTATTTCTTTCCGCAATCAAGCTTGCAGGGAAGCCTGAACCGGGGCGGTGGAAGCGGGAGGGATTTGCGGCTTGATCATGGCCTCAAACTCGTGGCGGAAATGCTTGATCATGGCGCGCACCGGCATGGCAGCGGCATCACCGAGCGCACAGATGGTGCGGCCCTGGATGTTGTCAGCCACCGAGTTGAGCAGGTCCAGGTCGCTCTGACGGCCCAGCCCTCTGTGGATGCGGTCCACCACGCGCCACAGCCAGCCGGTGCCTTCGCGGCAAGGCGTGCACTGCCCGCAGGATTCGTGCATATAAAAGTAGGAGAGGCGCTTGAGTGACTCGACCATGCAACGGCTGTCGTCCATGATGATCACGGCGCCCGAGCCCAGCATGGAGCCGGCCTTGGCGATCGAGTCGTAGTCCATGGTGCATTCCATCATGATGGAAGCCGGCAGGACCGGGGCCGACGAGCCGCCGGGAATCACCGCCTTGAGCGTACGCCCCTTGCGCACACCGCCAGCGAGCTCGAGCAGCGTGCTGAAAGGTGTGCCCATTGGCACTTCATAGTTGCCAGGCAGCTCGACGTCGCCGGACACCGAATAAATCTTGGTGCCGCCGTTGTTGGGCTTGCCGCATTCGAGGTAGGCCTGGCCGCCGTTGCGGATGATCCAGGGCACCGCCGCAAAGGTTTCGGTGTTGTTGATGGTGGTCGGCTTGCCGTACAGGCCAAAACTGGCCGGGAACGGCGGCTTGAAGCGCGGCTGGCCTTTTTTGCCCTCCAGCGACTCGAGCAGGGCGGTTTCCTCGCCGCAGATGTAGGCACCGAAGCCATGTGATGCATGCAGCTGGAAGCTGAAGGCACTGCCGAGAATTTTGTCGCCCAGCAGGCCGGCGGCGCGGGCCTCCTCCAGTGCTTCTTCAAAACGCTGGTAGGTCGCGAAAATTTCGCCGTGGATGTAGTTGTAGCCCACGCTGATGCCCATGGCGTAGGCGGCAATCGCCATGCCTTCGATCACGCTATGCGGGTTGTACTGCATGATGTCGCGGTCTTTGCAGGTGCCCGGCTCGCCCTCGTCCGAATTGCAGACCAGGTACTTCTGCCCTGGGAACTGGCGAGGCATGAAGCTCCACTTCAGGCCAGTCGGAAAACCGGCGCCACCGCGGCCGCGCAGGCTGCCGGCCTTGACCTCGGCAATCACCTGATCAGGCGTCATGCCCTCCCCGCCGTCCTGTGCGAGGATTTTGCGCAGGGCCTGGTAGCCGCCGCGCGCCTCATAGTCTTTCAGGCGCCAGTTGTTGCCGTCGAGGTCGGCCAGGATCTGCGGATTGATGTGCCGGCCGTGGAAACAGGTCTGCACGCCGGTGGCGGCAAACTGCGACAGCACATTTTGCGCAGCAGGATGGATGGATTTGGCGGAAAGCGTCATGGTCATTTCGCCTCGGCTGATTTGAGGCCGTCGATCAGCTGATCCAGCTTGTCATTGCTCATGAAGCTGCACATGGTCAGGTCGTTGACCAGCATCACCGGGGAATCCGCGCAGGCGCCGAGGCATTCGGACTGCTGCAGGGTGAACAGGCCGTCGGCCGTGCTCTCGCCCATGGAAATACCGAGCTTGTGCTCGAGATGGTGCAGCGCCTTGGCGCCATCGCGCAGCTGGCACGGCAGGTTGGTGCAGACGTTGAGCTTGTACTTGCCCACCGGGCGCTGGTTGTACATGTTGTAGAAGGTGGTGACTTCATGCACGGCGATCGGCGCCATGCCCAGGTAGTCCGCCACGATTTTTTCACTCTCGGCGCTGACAAAACCCAGCTCTTCCTGAACGATGGTGAGGCAGGCCATCACGGCCGACTGTTTGCCCTCGGCCGGGTATTTGGCCACTTCACGTGCGAAGCGCGCGAAAGCCTGCTCGGACAATGAGGCGGCAGGCGCCTGGGTGTGTGCTGGAATCATGGTGGAGCTCATGCGGTTTAGCGGTCAATCTCGCCGAACACGATGTCCATGGTGCCGATCACGGCCACCGCGTCGGCAATCATGTGGCCGCGTGACATTTCATCCATGGCGGCAAGGTGCGGGAAGCCCGGCGGGCGAATCTTCAGGCGGTAGGGTTTGTTGGCGCCATCGCTGACGATGTAGATGCCGAACTCGCCCTTGGGATGCTCCACCGCAGCATAAGCCTCGCCCTCGGGGACGTGGAAACCCTCGGTGAACAGCTTGAAATGGTGGATCAGCTCTTCCATGTTGGACTTCATGGATTCACGGTCGGGCGCGGCGACCTTGTGGTTGCTGGTAATCACCGGACCGGGATTCACGCGCAACCAGTCCACGCACTGCTTGATGATGCGGTTGGACTGGCGCATCTCCTCGACGCGCACCAGGTAACGGTCGTAACAGTCGCCGGTCTTGCCGACCGGCACGTCGAAGTCCATCTGGCTGTAGACGTCATAAGGCTGCTGCTTGCGCAGGTCCCAGGCGAAGCCCGAACCGCGCAGCATGGGGCCGGTAAAGCCGAGGTTAAGCGCGCGCTCCGGCGACACCACGCCGACACCGACGGTGCGCTGTTTCCAGATGCGGTTGTCGGTGAGCAGGGTTTCGTATTCGTCGACCAGCTTCGGGAACTTGGCGGTGAAGTCATCAATGAAGTCCAGCAGCGAGCCCTGGCGGTTTTCATTGAGCGCTTCGATGGCCTTGGCGTTCTTGATCTTGCTGACCTTGTACTGCGACATGGTTTCCGGCAGGTCGCGATAGACACCGCCCGGGCGGAAGTAGGCTGCATGCATGCGCGCACCGGACACCGCCTCGTACATGTCGAACAGGGACTCGCGTTCGCGGAAGCAGTAAATCAGGATGTTCATCGCGCCGCAGTCGAAACCGTGCGCACCCAGCCACAGCAGGTGGTTGAGCAGGCGCGTGATTTCCGAGAACATCACGCGGATGTACTGCGCGCGCACCGGCACATCGACCCCGATGAGTTTTTCGATGGCCAGGCAATAAGCATGCTCGTTGGACATCATCGACACGTAGTCGAGCCGGTCCATGTAGGGCAGCGACTGGATGTAGGTCTTGCTTTCAGCCAGCTTTTCGGTGGCGCGATGCAACAGCCCGATGTGGGGATCCGCGCGCTGGATCACTTCACCGTCGAGTTCGAGCACCAGGCGAAGCACACCGTGGGCGGCCGGGTGCTGGGGCCCGAAATTGAGCGTGTAGTTTTTGATTTCAGCCATGTCGGTCTTTTGCGGGCTCCTTACTGGAGCCCTCCGTAGTTGTCTTCGCGGATCACGCGCGGCGTGATTTCGCGCGGCTCGATGGTGACCGGCTGGTAGATCACGCGCTTCTGCTCGGGGTCATATCGCATCTCGACGTGGCCCGTGGTCGGAAAATCCTTGCGGAAGGGATGGCCAATGAAACCGTAGTCGGTCAGGATGCGGCGCAGGTCGTTGTGTCCCTCGAAAATAATGCCGAACAGGTCGAAGGCTTCGCGCTCGAACCAGTTGGCAGAATTCCATACCGCATTCAGCGACGCCACCACGGGGAAGTCGTCGTCGTCGCAGAACACCTTCAGTCGCACGCGCTGGTTCAGGCTGACCGACAGCAAATGGGTGGCAACACAAAAGCGACGGCCGTCGTAGCGGCCATCGGCGTACTCGGAATAGTCGACACCACACAGATCAATCAGTTGTTCGAACTGACAACCCGGCGCATCGCGCAGAATCAGCGCGGCAGCTGTGTAGTCGGAAGCGCGCACGACCACGGTGACTTCGCCGAGGGCGACCGTCACGCGTTTGGCCTTGTCACCCAGGGCTGAGCCAAGGGTGACCGCGAGCTGTTCAGCAGTGGCAGGATGCAGAGGACCCATCAAGCCCTCGCAATGGTGTTGGTGCGGCGGATTTTCTGCTGCAGCTGGATGATGCCGTAGAGCAGCGCTTCGGCCGTGGGCGGACAGCCCGGCACATAAACGTCCACCGGCACGATGCGGTCGCAGCCCCTGACCACCGAATAACTGTAGTGGTAGTAGCCGCCGCCATTGGCACACGATCCCATGGACAGCACCCAGCGCGGCTCGGACATCTGGTCATACACCTTGCGCAGGGCCGGACCCATCTTGTTGCACAGCGTGCCGGCGACGATCATCAGGTCGGACTGGCGCGGGCTGGGACGGAACAACATGCCGAAACGGTCGATGTCGTAACGCGCCGCACCGGCATGCATCATCTCGACAGCGCAGCAGGCCAGACCGAAGGTCATGGGCCACAGCGATCCGGTTTTGGCCCAATTGACCACCGAGTCGTAACTCGTGGTCATGAAGCCTTCGTTGAAAACACCTTCAAGTGACATAACCGTGCCTTATTCGTGGAGCGCTGCAATCTGCCGCGACAGAGCCTCGGACTCCTTGCCTATTCCCAGTCCAGCGCGCCTTTTTTCCACTCGTAGGCAAAACCCACGACCAGAATCCCCAGGAAAACCATCATCGACCAGAACCCCACCGCACCGATCTCCTTGAGCGCCACGGCCCAGGGAAACAGGAAGGCAATTTCCAGGTCGAAAAGAATGAACAGGATGGCGACAAGGTAGTAGCGCACATCGAATTTCATGCGGGCATCCTCGAAAGCCTCGAAGCCGCATTCGTAAGGGGAATTTTTTTCGCTGTCGGGCTTGTTGGGTCCGAGCAGCCGGCCCAACACCTGGGGCAACACGCCGACAGCAACGCCGACCAGAACAAACAACAGGACGGGAAGGTATTGGTCGAGGTTCATCGTCAATTCAACTTCTGCAAGCTGCTGTGCCTTGTGCCAGTATGCTGTTCAAGGTGATCAACCTGGCCCGCGCAGTCCTGATCATGCCTGTAAGTGGTGCGGACGGCGAGACTCGAACTCGCACAGCTTTCGCCACTACCCCCTCAAGATAGCGTGTCTACCAATTTCACCACGTCCGCGGTTTTTAATTGCCCGGATGGCATGAGGAACCTTGCGGTTTTGGCTTTCCGGGCAGTCTCAGAGTTTACCCTGAAATTACGCCGCTCCCTGTGGAAAGCGGCGTGGTGCTCACTCTATTTCGTCGGAATTTGACCTGAGTCAGGAACACCCGGCGCAGGCGGTACCGAAGTCGTGGCCGGCGCGGCAGGAGGCGACGTTGTGCCGGGAATCTGGGCTGCACCCGAAGCCGGTGTTGCCGGCGCAGGTGCCGTCAGGGTGGAGCCTTCCAGCACGCTGGAGCCGGTTTGCGGACGGGCATTGCTGTAATAGGCCAGCGCCAGCGTGCAGGCAAAAAACACGGCGGCCAGGACCGCTGTTGTGCGTGAAAGGAAATTGGCGCTACCGCTGGCACCAAACAGGCTGCCCGAGCCACCGCTGCCGAAAGCAGCACCCATGTCGGCGCCCTTGCCGTGCTGCACCAGGATCAGTCCGATCATGGCCAGGGCGGTGATCATCTGGATCGCCAGGATAGCTGTCAACAATGCATTTCCCATATCAACTCCTAATTTAATAGCGCACTATTCCCGTCAGACGGGCGCTGCAGCAATGATTTTCAAAAAATCCGGGGCCTTGAGCGAGGCACCGCCTATCAGCCCGCCATCGATGTCGGCCTGGGCCAGCAGCGATGAGGCGTTGGCAGCATTCATGCTCCCGCCGTACAAAATCTTCACGCGAGCGGCCTGATCGGTCGCCGCCTTGAGCTGGGTCCGCAGCACCGCATGCACCGCCTGCGCCTCCTCGGGCGTTGCTGTCTTGCCGGTGCCTATCGCCCAGACGGGCTCGTAAGCAACGACGATCTCGCTGATGCAGTGACCATTGGTGTGGATCACCGCTGCCAGCTGGCGCTTGACCACCTGCTCCGTCTGACCGGCTTCGCGCTCGGCCAGCGTTTCACCGACACACACAATCGGCGTGACGCCGGCGGCCAGCGCCGCCTTGGCCTTGTCGGCAACCAGCGTGTCGGTCTCACCGTGGTACTGACGGCGCTCGGAGTGGCCAACAATCACATAACGGCAGCCGAATTCCCGCAGCATGGATGCACTGAGCTCACCGGTGAACGCACCGGAAGCATGGCTGGAGACGTCCTGCGCACCCAGCGCCACGGCCGGCATCCCTGCGACGAGTGCCTGGACCTGCGCCAGGTAAGGCGCAGGCACACACACCGCAATCGCACATGCCGGCTGCGCGGACAAACCCGCCGCGATTTCGCGCAGCAAGGCCTCGTTGGCAGCCAGGCTGCCGTTCATCTTCCAGTTGCCTGCAATCAGTTTCTTCATGGTCAGCCCGCCTGCCAGGTCAATACGATCTTGCCGATGTGCTGGTTGGACTCCATCAGCGCATGCGCCTGGGCCGCATCAGCCGCCGCAAACGTGCTGTGAATCACCGGCCTGATGGCCCCCCTGGCCAGCAAGGGCCAGACCTTGTCCTTCAAGGCCTGGGCAATCGCCGCCTTGAACTCGACGGAACGCGGCCGCAAGGTGGAACCAGTGATGGTCAGACGCTTGCGGAGCACCAGACCGGCATTGAATTCGGCCTTGGTGCCGCCCTGCACTGCGATGAAGACCAGGCGGCCATCCTCAGCCAGGCAGCCCATCTCACGCGCCACATAACTGCCGGCGACCATGTCCAGGATGACGTTCACGCCCTTGCCGGCCGTCAGCGTCTTGACCTCTTCGGCGAAATCGGCCGTCTTGTAGTTGATGGCGTGGTCCGCCCCGAGCTTCAGGCAGGCGGCACACTTGTCGTCGCTGCCGGCCGTCACGATCACGGTGGCGCCCATGGCCTTGGCCATCTGGATCGCCGTCACGCCGATGCCGCTGGAGCCACCCTGAATCAGCAGCGTTTCACCCGCCTGCAGACGCGCGCGGTCGAACACATTGCTCCAGACCGTGAAAAAGGTTTCCGGCAATGAGGCGGCTTCGATGTCGCTGAATCCTTCCGGTACCGGCAGGCACTGGCCCACCGGCGCCGCGCACAGCTCGGCGTAACCGCCACCGGCGACCAGCGCGCAAACACGATCGCCGACCTTCAGACCGGCTTGCGCCATGGCGGCAACATCCCCGCTGACAATGACCCCCGCCACCTCAAGCCCGGGAATATCCGAGGCACCCGGCGGAACCGGATAGTTGCCGGTGCGCTGCAGCACATCGGGGCGATTCACCCCGGAGGCGGCTACACGAATCAGCACCTCGCCCGCGCCGGCGACCGGATCGGGCCGCTCGCCCAGGCGCAGCACGTCCGGCGCGCCGTAGGAAGTGATTTCAACTGCTTTCATGCAAATTCTTCAGGTGTTTTGTGGCTGCAGCGCTTTCCGGACATGCGCCGGCAGCTACAAAATCAATAGCAAATCAGCCCTGGTCCTGGCCTTGGGCAGGACGGTCCAACAGCGCCTTCATGGACAGCTTGACACGGCCTTTTTCGTCGGTTTCGAGGACCTTGACCTTGACGATCTGGCCTTCGCTCAGGTAGTCGGTCACACGCTCGACACGCTCGTGGGCGATCTGGCTGATGTGCAGCAGGCCGTCCTTGCCGGGCATCAGGTTGACCAGCGCACCGAAGTCGAGGATCTTGGTGATCGCGCCTTCGTAGACCTTGCCGATTTCGACCTCGGCGGTGATCTCGGCGATACGGCGCTTGGCTTCATCGGCCTTGGCGCTGTCGTTGGAAGCGATGGTGATGGTGCCGTCTTCCTCGATGTTGATCTGCGTGCCGGTTTCTTCGGTCAGCGCGCGGATCACGGCGCCGCCCTTGCCGATCACGTCGCGGATCTTCTCGGGATTGATCTTCATGACATACAGGCGCGGCGCGAAGTCGGAGACTTCGGCCTTGGCTTCGCCCATGGCTTCCTGCATCTTGCCCAGGATGTGCATGCGGGCTTCCTTGGCCTGGGCCAGCGCGACCTGCATGATTTCCTTGGTGATGCCCTGGATCTTGATGTCCATCTGCAGCGCCGAGATGCCGTTGGTGGTGCCAGCGACCTTGAAGTCCATGTCGCCCAGATGATCTTCGTCACCCAGGATGTCGGTCAGCACGGCGAAGCGGTTGCCGTCCTTGATCAGGCCCATGGCGATGCCGGCCACGTGGGCCTTCATCGGCACGCCGGCGTCCATCAGCGACAGACAGCCGCCGCAGACCGAAGCCATCGACGAGGAGCCGTT
>JAUXPP010000005.1 GCA_030683705.1 Polaromonas sp.
CTGGCCTTCGATGATCCGCACCATCTGGAACGACCCCGAGCGCTTCAGGAAGAGTTATTTCCCCGAGGAGATGGGCGGCACCTATTACCTGGCCGGCGACGGCGCGGTGCGCAGCACGGACCGCGGTTATTTCCGCATCACCGGCCGCATCGACGATGTGCTCAATGTGTCCGGTCACCGCATGGGCACCATGGAGATCGAGTCCGCGCTGGTCTCGCACTCGGCGCTGGTCGCCGAGGCGGCGGTGGTGGGGCGTCCCGACGACCTGACCGGCGAGGCCATCGTGGCCTTTGTGGTGCTCAAGCGCTCGCGCCCGACCGGTGAAGAAGCCAAGGCGATTGCCAAAGAACTGCGCGACTGGGTCGGCAAGGAGATCGGCCCGATCGCGAAGCCGAAGGACATCCGTTTCGGCGACAACCTGCCCAAGACCCGCAGCGGAAAAATCATGCGCCGCCTGCTGCGCGGCATCGCCAAAGGTGAAACCGCCCCCCAGGACACCTCGACTTTGGAAAACCCCGCCATCCTCGATCAGCTGTCTGAAAAGCAGTGATCGAGGGCGGCCGAAGGCCGCATCAGCGAAGCTGTGGCGGGGTGCGGAGGACACTCATATCGCGAAGCGATGTGAGGTGGCCACAAAACCCGGCCATCCTTGACCAGCTCTCAGAGAACCTTTGAGCCGGGTTTCAGCGCAGGCTGACAACTGCCCGCAGGGCTTGTCACGCCGTAGCTAAAACCCGGCCATCCTTGATCAACTCTCCGAGAATCTTTGATCAAGGGCGGCGCCAGGAGCGCCGCACCCATGAAAAAAGCCCGCTGACAGCGGGCTTTTTTGTGTGCCGGAGGTCCGGGCTTATTTCTGCGTCATCACCCAGGCAGCCAGTTTTTTGGCGTCGTCGGCATTGACCTGCGCATTGGCGGGCATGGGCACCGGGCCCCAGACGCCGGAGCCACCCTTGATGATCTTGCTGGCCAGCTTGTCCACAGCGTCTTTCTGGCCGGCGTATTTGGCTGCCACGTCCTTGTAGGAAGGACCGACCAGCTTGGTCGCCACGGCATGGCAGGCCATGCAGTTTTTGGCTGTGGCAAGCTGCAGGTCGGCCAGCGCTGGCGTGGACACCACCGCACCAGCGGCCAGGGTAGCAATCACCAAAAATACACGTTTCATCGTTGACCTCGTGGGAAGAGTTTTGAGTTTGGATTCGGTTACAGTCAATTAACGCAATTGTAGTGGTGTGGGTTGACCTTGCTGGCGAAGGGTTTCCACCCGGTTTAAGGAGTTCTCCATGTTTTTCCTGTTCATCGGTGTCATTGGCATCCTGCTGAAATACCTCGAAATCGGCCCGGTCGCCACGCTCGACTGGTGGATCGTCCTGACGCCGTTTGCCCTGGCGGTGGCCTGGTGGTGGTGGGCTGATTCCAGCGGTTACACCAAAAAGAAGGAAATGGAAAAAATGGACAAGCGCAAGCAGGAGCGCATCGACAAGCAGCGCGATGCGATGGGCATGCTCAAGAAAAGGAAATAGAGCCCCACGGTCGCGCACTGCGCCCGCGGCCCCTGCTTGAACAAGAGCCGATCGCTGCGCTCCGGCAAAGAAAAAAAGCCCCTGCAGAACTGCAGGGGCTTTTTTCATGGGGCCGAGGCCGCTCAATAGTCGTCGAGCACGGCGCCCTTGCTGGCGCTGGAGGCGTTGAAAGCGAACTTGGCCTGCACGCCGCGCATGTAACGCGGCAGCGGGGCTTTCCAGCCCTCCTTGCGTTTGGCCAGTTCGGCGTCGCTGATGTTCAGCTGCAGCAGCAGCTGTTTGGCGTCGATGGTGATGGAATCGCCTTCCTTGATGAAGGCGATGTTGCCGCCGGCGGCGGCTTCCGGCGCGACATGGCCGACCACCATGCCCCAGGTGCCGCCGGAGAAGCGGCCGTCGGTGATCAGGCCGACGCTTTCGCCCAGGCCGGCGCCTATCAGCGCACCGGTGGGCGCCAGCATCTCGGGCATGCCGGGGCCGCCCTTGGGGCCGAGGTAACGCAGCACCATCACATCACCGGCCACAATCTTGCCGGCCAGAATGGCGGCCAGCGCCGACTGCTCGTCGTCGAAAACACGGGCCGGGCCGGTCATCACCGGGTTTTTCAGGCCGGTGATCTTGGCAACGCAGCCCTCGGGCGAGAGGTTGCCCTTGAGGATGGCCAGGTGGCCCTGCGCGTACATGGGATTGTCGATCGGGCGGATCACGTCCTGGTCGGCACGCGGGGCGTCCGGCACGTCTTTCAGCACCTCGGCAATCGTTTTGCCTTCGATGGTCAGGCAATCGCCGTGCAGCAGGCCCGCGGCAAGCAGGGTTTTCATGACCTGCGGGATGCCGCCGGCCTTGTGCAGGTCGACCGCCAGGTATTTGCCCGAGGGCTTGAGGTCGCACAGCACCGGTGTCTTCACGCGCACGCGCTCGAAATCGTCAATCGTCCAGTCCACCCCGGCCGCGTGTGCGATCGCCAGGAAGTGCAGCACGGCATTGGTGGAGCCGCCGGTGGCCATGATGACGGCCACGGCGTTTTCAATCGACTTTTTCGTGACGATGTCGCGCGGCTTGATGTTTTTGCGGATGGCTTCGACCAGCACCTTGGCCGACTCTTTCGCCGAGTTGGCTTTTTCGTCGTGCGGATTGGCCATGGTCGAGGAGTAGGGCAGGGAGATGCCCAGCGCCTCGAAGGCCGAGGACATGGTGTTGGCGGTGTACATGCCGCCGCAGCTGCCGGTGCCGGGAATCGCGCGGCGCTCGATCTGCAGCAGGTCCTCGTCGCTCATGCGGCCGGCCGAATGTTCACCGACGGCTTCGAACACGCTGACGATGTTCAGGTCCTTGCCCTTGTAGTGGCCGGGCAGGATGGTGCCGCCATAGACGTAGATCGCCGGCACGTTGGCGCGCAGCATGCCCATCAGGCCGCCGGGCATGTTCTTGTCGCAGCCGCCGACCACCAGCACGCCGTCCATCCATTGGCCCTGCACGCAGGTCTCGATGCAGTCCGAGATCACTTCGCGGCTGACCAGCGAATACTTCATGCCTTCGGTGCCCATGGCCATGCCGTCGGAAATCGTCGGCGTGCCGAACACCTGCGCATTGCCGCCGGCTTCCTCGATGCCGGCAATCGCTGCATCGGCGAGTTTCTGCAGGCCGCTGTTGCAGGGGGTGATGGTGCTGTGGCCGTTGGCCACGCCGACCATGGGTTTCTTGAAGTCGCCGGCTTCGTAGCCCATGGCGTAATACATCGAGCGGTTGGGCGCGCGCGAAGTGCCTTCGGTGATGTTTTTGCTGCGGCGGTTGATCGCGTCGCCGGCGCCGTCCTTGTCCTGCTGGTTCATGGGGTGTCTTCTTTGGTGGGGAGTCGAAGGCCAAAGTATGCCCGGCCTTGTTTTGTGCTTCCAATATATTTTTGGGTATCCATTAATATGCCAGGCATATGAGTAGCCCGACCATCGAACTCCGGCTCTGGCGCCAGTTTGCCGCTGTGGCCGAAGAACTGCACTTCGGCCGCGCTGCCGCGCGCCTGCACATGACCCAGCCGCCCTTGACCCAGGCGATTGCCCATCTGGAAACGCTGCTGGCTGTGCGCCTGTTTGATCGCAGCAAACGCAGCGTGCAGATGACGGCGGCCGGCGCAGCACTGTTGCCGCAGGTGCTGGACCTGCTGGCGCGGGCGCAGGCGCTGCCCGGGCAGGCGAGAGCCGCCGACGCCGGGGAGTTGGGGCGGCTGCGGCTGGCGTTTGTGTCGACCGCCGGGTTTTCGCTGCTGCCCGAGTGGGTGCGGGTGTTCCGTGAGCGCAACCCCCGGGTCCGGCTCGAACTGCTGGAGGCCACCGGCGACATGCAGCTGCAGGCCTTCGAGCGCAACGACATCGATGCCGGCGTGATCCTGCATTCACCGGGTTTTGCGCCGCCCGGCCTGCACAGCCGGCGCGTGGCGCGTGAGCCGCTGGTGCTGGCGCTGCCGGAACAGCACCCGCTGGCAGCCCGGGCCGCGCTGGCGCTCGATCAGGTGCTGACCCAGCCGCTGGTGATTTTCCCGCGCCGCATCCTGCCTTCGGTCTACGACGCGATATTCGGCATGTACCACGCCGCCGCGCGATCGCCTGAGGTGGCCCAGGAGGCGATTCAGATGCAGACCATCGTCAACCTGGTGTCGGCCGGTCTTGGCGTGGCCTGGGTGCCTGACAGCGTGCGGCAGTTCCAGCGCCCGGGTGTGGTCTATCGCAGCGTGACCGGCAAGCGGGGCCGGCAGGTGCCGGTGTGCGAAACCAGCCTGGTCTGGCCCGAGGGCGCTGCACCCGCCTGCGTGGCGCGTTTTATTGACTGCGCACCGGCAGGGCCCGGCTGAACGCCGGGACGCTGGCCGCTTTCCGCGCCTGCGAGCCCACCGCCTACAAGGCGGTGCAGCGCGTCCGTGCAAAATACCCTCCATGCTGATTCACCCCACCATCGACCCCGTCGCCCTGCAGTTGGGCCCGCTGGCCATCCACTGGTACGGTCTGACCTATCTCGCGGCCTTCGGCCTGTTCCTGTTCCTGGGCATGCGCCGCCTGCGCCACGAGCCGTACGCCTCGATGACCGGGCTGGCTGCCTGGAGCCGCAAGGACATCGAGGACATCCTGTTCCTCGGCGTGATGGGGGTGGTGCTGGGCGGGCGTATCGGGTACTGCCTGTTTTACAAGCCTGCCTATTACCTGGCGCATCCGCTGGAGATCCTGTACGTCTGGCAGGGCGGCATGAGTTTCCACGGCGGCATGCTGGGTGTGCTGGTGTCGCAGATCTGGTTCGCGCGCACCCGGCAAAAACCCTGGCTGCAGGTGATGGACTTCATCGCACCCTGTGTGCCGACCGGGCTGGCTGCGGGGCGGGTGGGCAACTTCATCAACGGCGAGTTGTGGGGACGCCTGAGCAGCCCGGACCTGCCCTGGGGCATGGTGTTCCGGAACAGCGGAACGCTGGCGCCACGCCATCCCTCGCAGGTCTACCAGTTCCTGCTGGAAGGCCTGCTGCTGTTTGTGCTGCTCTGGCTGTATGCGCGCAAGCCGCGCAAAACCGGGCAGGTGTCGGCGGCTTTCCTGGTCGGCTACGGCGTGTTCCGTTTTATCGCCGAGTTTTTCCGCGAGCCCGACGACTACCTCGGCATCCTGGCGCTGGGCATGAGCATGGGGCAGTGGTTGTGCCTGCCCATGATCGCAGCCGGGGTCTGGCTCTGGTTGTGGGCTGAAAAGCGGCCTTAGCCCGCGTCGGCCGGGCGTAAGCAGCTATTTTATTGATAGCAAAATAGCCGCCCGGCGGCTCATGGCAGGCGGGCTTGCGGCGCGTCGTCCAAGCCCCGTCCCCGGGTTTTTACCGGTGTTTTTGTGCGTCAACCCCCTTGTCAGGGACAAGGGGTCAGACTAATAATTACGCGTAATTACACAAAATTATGAACAACCAGGCACCTCAACGCGACCATTTCCCTGCCGGCAGGTGCCGGCGGGGTCTTTGTCCTGGCGTGCCCGGCCCGGGGCATCGAGCCGGCAGGGCGGGCTGACACCATGCGCCTCGTCCAGAACTCACTGCACCAGGAAGTCGCCGCGACCTTGCGCGAGCAGATTTTTGCCGGCCTGTATGCGCCTGGCACATTTCTCGACGAGCTGGTCCTGTGCGAGCGCCTGCAGATCTCGCGCACGCCGCTGCGCGAGGCGCTCAAGGTGCTGACGGCCGAAGGCTTGCTGCGCCACGAGCCCCGGCGCGGCTGCTTCATCAGCGAGGTCACCGAAAAAGACCTGGACGACATCTTCCCCGTGATCGCGCTGCTCGAAGGGCGCTGCGCCTTCGAGGCGGCGCGCAACGCCAGCGACGCCGACCTGGCCGCGCTGACGACGCTGCACGAGCGCCTGAACAGCCACGCTGCCGCCGGCCGCATCAACGACTACTACGACACCAATTTCGCGATCCACGAAGCCATCATCGCGCTGGCCGACAACCGCTGGCTGGCGATGGCGATCGCCGACCTGCGCAAGATCCTCAAGCTGGCCCGTTCGCAGCAGCTGCACGCGCCCGGCCGCCTGGCGCAAAGCCTGTCCGAACACATGGCGGTGTTTGCCGCACTCAAAGCCCGGGACAGCGAAGGCGCCGATGCCGCCATGCGCACCCACCTGACCCGCCAGCGAGAAGCCCTCAGGGACCTCGCCAGGAGTCAGAGAACGAAGGTGCTGGGGTGACCTACCTGACGAGGGGCCCCGGCGGAACGCCGGGGATCGACAGTAAAGCTCATGCCAGCAATGAGCCGACGCCTTTCCGTGAGCAAATCGTTGACGCATCAGGAGGCGACAGCATGAGCCAATGTTCACGCGCCGCAACGGCAACTTCCGGTTTTTTCATTTCTTCACAGGCCGCCCCATGAACACGCCCGACTGGATCGCCCGCAGCGTGTCGATTCTGCGCAGCCCTGAAAAGGCGGCGTCAAAAAAGGCGCCAGCCCCCGCAGAGCGTGCGCAAGCTGCTACCAAATCAGGAGCAGGTGCGGGCGCCGTGCGCAGTACGCGGGAGCGCCTCGCCGCCACGCTGCGGCAAAAGGAAGAAGCCCTGTCGCCGCGGGTGTTGCGACGCACGCTGGAAGAACTCAAGGCGATTGTCGATCCGCAGGTCAGCGAGGTCGAGGGCGGTCGGCGCGCCATGGGGGTGGCCGGCTGGTATGCCCATGCCTCGCTCGATGAGCGCCGCGACATGTGGCTGCTGATGAGCGAGCAGTTCGTCGCCGACGCCGCCAAGGTCAAGCTCGCGCAGACGCAGTTTGCCGCCGCGGTGGGTACGCCCGATGAAGCGGTGGCCGAGGTGCGTTACCGCCGCGCCACGGTGTCGCCGCGCCGGCGCCTGCTGCAGCGCTTCAGCGCCTTCCCGGAAGGCTTTCGTTTCCTGGTGAACCTGCGCGCCGACCTGCTGCCGCACCTCAAGGCAGACAAACGCCTGCAGGCACTGGACGTCGAGATGGAATACATGTTCTCGACCTGGTTCGACGTCGGTTTCCTGGACCTGCGCCGCATCAGCTGGGACTCACCCGCCTCGCTGATCGAAAAACTGATCAAGTACGAGGCGGTGCACGACATCAGGAGCTGGGCCGATGTGAAAAACCGGCTCGACAGCGACCGCCGCTGCTATGGTTTTTTCCACCCGCGCATGCCCGACGAGCCGCTGATTTTTGTCGAGGTGGCGCTGATCGACGACATGGCCGCCAGCATCGAGCCGCTGCTCGACGAGTCGGCGGCGCCGGCCGATCTCAAGAAAGCCACGACTGCGATTTTTTATTCGATCAGCAACACCCAGACCGGCTTGCGCGGCGTGAGTTTCGGGGACTCGCTGATCAAGCGTGTGGTCGAAACCCTGCATGAAGAGTTTCCGCGCCTGAAGAACTTCGCGACGCTGTCGCCGATTCCGGGCTTTCGCTCCTGGCTCGGCAAAAACGCCGCCCACCTGCTGGCACAGCTCGACGAGAAGGAGCTCACCCTGCTGGGCCGGGCCGTCGGCTTCGAGCCGCCCACGGCACAGCATTTCCTCACCGCCGCCGACAATGCGCTGGCCCTGAGCGAGAAGTCGGCGGTGCGCCGCGTGTTGCTGCATTGCGCGGCGCAGTACCTGGGCCGCGAGCTCGACGATGGCAAGCCGCTGGACCCGGTCGCGCGTTTCCATCTCGGCAACGGCGCGCGCGTGGAGCGCATCAACTGGGCCGGTGATCCTTCACCGAAAGGCCTGAAGCAGTCCTGCGGCCTGATGGTCAATTACCTGTACGACCTCAAGCGTCTGGACAAGCACCGCGCGCTGCTTGCGCAGGGGAAAATCCCCGTATCCGGGGCCATCGAAGATTTGTATATTTGAGTTTTGCTTTTGAACCGTTTTTATTGATCCACAACGACAGGAGACAGCATGACATCGAGTTTTGACATCCAGGCATCCCGGCGGGATGTGCTGCGCGCCGCTGCGGCGGGCGCGGCGGCATTTTCAATGGGCAGCTACGCGCAATCGACCTGGCCGGCCAAACCGGTCACCATGATCGTGCCTTTCCCGGCAGGCGGCGGCACCGATGCGTTTGCGCGTCCGATGTCGGCACAGTTTGCGCGCCTGACCGGCAAGCAGCTGATCATCGACAACCGCGGCGGCGCCGGCGGCACGCTGGGCGCCAGCATTGCGGCCAAGGCCTCGCCCGATGGTTACACCCTGTTCATGGGCGCCGTGCACCACACGATTGCGCCCAGCATGTATCCCAAGCTGGACTACGACATCGAAAAAGACCTGGTGCCGCTGATCCTGGTGGCCAGCGTGCCGCAGGTGGTGGTGGTGAATCCGCAAAAACTGCCGGTGGCCAACTTCAGGGAGTTCCTGGACAACGCGCGCAAGAACCCGGGCAAGCTCAACTACGGCTCGGCCGGTGCCGGCACCTCGCACCACCTCGCGGGCGAATTGTTCAAGCAGCAGACCAAAACCTTCATCACCCACATTCCCTACCGCGGCGCCGGGCCGGCGTTGCAGGGCCTGATCGCCGGTGATGTCGAGATGATGTTCGACGGTCTCGGTTCCTCGGCGGCCCATATTGCCGGTGGCCGCATCAAGGCGCTGATGGTGTCCGGCAACAAGCGCAACCCGGCGATCCCTGACGTGCCGAGCGCCACCGAGATGGGCCTGCCCGATTACAACGTGACGACCTGGTACGGCGTCTGGGGCCCCAAGGGCATGCCGGCCGATGCCCAGGCCCGCGCCATCGAGGAGATCCGCAAGGCCTGTACCACCGACGAGGCCAAGGCGGTCTGGGCGCGCCAGGGCGCAGAATTTGTCGGCATCAGCGGCCCGCAGTTCGGCAGCTTCATCAGCGCGGAAGTCAAGAAGTGGACCCAGGTGGTCAAGGCTTCCGGCGCCAAGCTCGACTGATTCCAAAGCCATTCATGAAGGGAAAGGTCAGGCTGACCATCGCGGATTCGGTCGCGCACGTCACCCTGTCCCATCCCGGCAAGCTCAATGCCATGTCGCGGGTGATGTGGCAGGAGCTGCGGGAGGTGTTTGAAGCCATCCAGCAGGACGCGGCCCTGCGCTGCGTGCTGCTGGCGGGCGAGGAGGGCAACTTCTGTGCCGGCGGCGACATCTCCGAATACGCGGCTTTCCGTTTCGAGGAAAGCAGCCTGCGCCAGTTTCACGACGAACTGGTCTGGGGTGGCCTGCAGGCCGTGCTGGACTGCGACGTTCCCATCGTCGTGCAGATCGAGGGCGCGTGTATGGGCGCGGGCCTGGAAATCGCGAGTTGTTGCGACCTGCGGCTGGCCGGCGCTTCGGCGAAGTTCGGTGCACCGATTGCGAAGCTGGGCTTCCCGATGGCGCCGCGCGAGCTGGCGCTGGTGATGTGTGCGGCCGGTGAACTCACTGCGCGCGAGATGCTGCTGTCGGCGGTGGTGCTGGATGCGCAGGCGGTGGCGCAGCGCGGCTTCCTCCATCGCGTGGTGCCCGATCAGGACGTGGCCGATGAAGCTGTCATGATGGCCAGCCGGGTCAAGCGCCTGGCGCCGCAGGCTGCACGCTTGAACAAACAGGCTTTTCGGGCCCTGGCCCATACACAGCGAGCGCTGGCAGCTACTGGTTCGATAACAAATCCCTACGCCTACGCCGCTTCTGCCGAACACCGCGAAGGGGTCACGGCGTTTGTCGACAAGCGTTCACCGCAATTCTGAGTTCCTGCCCTACTTGTTTCTTCCATTCTTTTCGATGCCGACTGCCAGGTGATCCATCCATGAACAACAACAATCTGTTTGCCGCGCTGCGCGCGGCTTTCCCCGAGGACCTCGATGCCATCGCGGTGGAAACCGACAACGGCCTGTACTACTCCTGGCGCGACCTCGAGCGCGGCACCGCCATGCTGGCCAACCTGCTGAAGTCGCTGCAACTGCCCGAAGGCGCGCGCATTGCGGTACAGGTCGAAAAATCGGTCGAGGCCATGATGCTGTACCTGGCCACGCTGCGCGCCGGTTATGTGTTTTTGCCGCTGAACACCGCCTACCAGAGCGCAGAGATGGAGTACTTCATCGGCA
Source organism: Polaromonas sp. (assembly GCA_030683705.1). Classification (GTDB taxonomy): domain Bacteria; phylum Pseudomonadota; class Gammaproteobacteria; order Burkholderiales; family Burkholderiaceae_C; genus Polaromonas. The sequence continues at coordinate 10,073 of JAUXPP010000005.1, forward strand.
ATGCCGAGCCCTCGGTGGTGGTGTGCAGCCGCAAGAACTTCGGCTGGGTCAGCAAGATCGCTTTCCAGCAGGGCACCTACAACGTCTTCAGCCTGGACGACAACCGCACCGGTTCGCTGCTGGACCGCGCCGCGCAGTGCAGCGACCGCCATGAGGTGGTGCAGCGCAAGGCCGACGACCTGGCCGCCATCCTCTACACCAGCGGCACCACCGGGCGCAGCAAGGGCGCCATGCTGTCGCACGGCAACATGCTGAGCAATGCGCTGGTGCTCAAGGACTACTGGGGCTGGAAGCGTGGCGACGTGCTGATCCACGCACTGCCGATTTTTCATGTGCACGGCCTGTTCGTCGCCATCCACGGCGCGCTGATCAACGGCAGCAAGATGATCTGGCTGGCCAAGTTCGATCCGAAGCTGGTGGTCGAGAAGCTGCCCGAGGCCACGGTCTTCATGGGGGTGCCCACGCTGTATGTGCGCCTGCTGGCCGAGCCCGGGCTCACGCGCGAGGCCTGCCGCAACATGCGTCTCTTTGTCGCCGGTTCGGCGCCGCTGCTGATCGAAACCTTCAAGGCCTGGCAGGAGCGCACCGGCCACACCATCCTCGAGCGTTACGGCATGTCCGAGACCGCCATGCTGACGTCCAATCCCTACGACGGCGAGCGCCGCGGCGGCACGGTCGGTTTTGCGCTGCCGGGCGTCAGCCTGCGCGTGCAGGGCGAGGGTGGCCAGGCGCTGCCGGCCGGCGAGGTCGGTGGCATCGAGGTCAAGGGGCCGAATGTGTTCCAGGGCTACTGGCGCATGCCGGAAAAAACGAAAGAAGAGTTCACCGCTGACGGCTACTTCAAGACCGGGGATGTCGGCAAGATCGACGAGCGCGGCTACATCCACATCGTCGGGCGCAGCAAGGACCTGATCATCAGCGGCGGCTACAACGTCTACCCGGCCGAGATCGAAGGCTACATCAATGACATGCCGGGCGTGGCCGAAAGCGCCGTGGTCGGTGTGCCGCATCCCGATTTCGGCGAGGTCGGCGTGGCCATCGTGATCGCCAAACCCGGCAGCACGCTGGACGGCGACGCCATCATCGCGGCGCTGAAGGCGAGTCTTGCCAATTTCAAGGTTCCCAAGCGCTGTTTTGTGGTGAAGGAACTGCCGCGCAACACCATGGGCAAGGTGCAGAAAAATCTGCTGCGCGAGCAGCACAAGGCGCTATTTGCGGGCTGAAGCGGGCGGCTGGGTGTGGGCGCGTTCGGGCAGCGTGGCCAGCAACACGCCGGCCAGCGCCAGCGCAAACGCCGTGAGTTGCGCTGCGCCCATGGTCTCGCCCAGCACCAGCACACCGACCAGCGCTGCGCTGATGGGCAGCATCACGGTGAAGACACCGGCGCGGCTGGCCGGCACACCCTGGAGACCGGTCATCCACAGCCAGACCGTCCAGACACTGGCGGCCAGCGCATAAAACAGCAGCAGCAGCCAGTGGCCGGCCGCCACCGCGGCGAAGTCGAAACGCCAGGCCAGCCACAGGCCCATGGGCATGACCAGTGCAAAACCCCAGAGGTTGATCAGCGCGGTGATGCGTTTGGCGCCCAGCACGCCCGTGAGTTTCTTGCCGATCACCGCATAAGCGGCTTCGCAGAACACCGCGCCCAGCAGCAGCAGATTCCCCAGCCACGCATTGTTTGCAGCAAAATCGGGCTGCAGCCCTTGCGGGGCGTGCGCAGCCAGCTCTGTTTTTGATAGCGACACCAGCGCGATGCCAAGCACGGCGCAGGCCACCGCCAGGCCCACGCGCAGGCTGATGCGTTCGCGCAGGAAGAGCCAGCTCAGCAGCGCCACCACCGCGGGAATCGCCGCCATGATGACCCCGGCAGCGACCGCGCTGGACAGGCTGACGCCGTACAACATGCAGATCGAAAACAGGAAGTTGCCCAGAAAGGACTCGAGGAACACCAGTTGCCGTGTCTGCCGCGTCATCGGTGCCTCGCCCGCAGGTTTTTTCAGCCAGTGCAACATCGCCGCGCCGCCGATACCGAAGCGCAGCCAGGCCAGCAGGAATACCGGGAAAATCGCCACCAGCGGTTTGGACAGCGCCACATAACTGCCGACCAGCGACATGCTGAGCGCGAGGCAGGCGTAGGCCAGGATGCGGTTCATGAAAACGGGCTTCTTTGTGGAGGTTGATGCGCTGCCGCTGCCGGGGCTGCAACAATGAGCGGAAATCATGCCTCAATTCCAGACCCGCCCCGGCCCATGACTGCTGAAGCTTCCCGCCATGTGTTCGTTTACGGCACCCTGCGCCGTGGAGATGTGCGCGACATCACCTGCCTGCGGCCGGCGCCGCAGTTCATCGGCATGGGCAGCGTGGCCGGCGTGCTGTACGACCTCGGCCCCTATCCCGGCGTGGTGCTGGGCGGCGCGGGCAGGGTGGCCGGCGAGGTGTATGCCATCAGCGCCGGCCTCGAGCGCCTGCTCGACGAGATCGAGGAGGTCTGGCCGCAGCAGAGCGGTGAATACAGCAAACGCGAAGTCGCGGTGCAGATGGACGATGCAGCCGCCGGCGACGTCCGCTGGTGCCTGGTGTATGAAATCAATCCTGAGCGGCTTGCAGGCTGTCCGGTCATCGCCGGCGGCGACTGGCGGCGGAGGTCCCCGCCCTGAGGCGCCAGGCGCCGCCGGGCCACGCTGCCTGAGGCGGCCACGCGGGTGGGGCGGGCATGGCCTCAGAATTTCATGATCCGGTAAATGAATTCCGTATCGTGGCATCAAAAAATGCTGCGCTGCGCCAAAATTTCTCAATACGAGAAAATGTTTTCCGCATCACAAAATGTTAGTCATAGATCGTTGATTTCATTGGGAAAGATTTTTGTCTTATATAAGACATAAGAGCTTCACAAAGTCTTGTAGAAGACTTAAAGTGGAGCCCAGAACAAACAGCGACAGGCAAAACAAGGTGCGACGCGGTTTGTCCCCTTTTTCTTTCTTCAACTCCGGAGTGACCTCATGCCACAGACCCTCACCGAACAACTGAGCCGCGAACAGCAAATTGCCGCCCTCGAAAAAGACTGGGCGACCAACCCCCGCTGGAAGGGCATCAAGCGCGGCTACAGCGCGGCCGACGTCGTGCGCCTGCGCGGCTCCTTCCCGATCGAGCACACGCTGGCACGCCGCGGCGCCGAGAAACTGTGGGACCTGCTGCACAACGAGCCTTATGTGAACTGCTTGGGTGCGCTGACCGGTGGTCAGGCCATGCAACAGGTCAAGGCCGGTGTCAAGGCGATTTACCTCTCGGGCTGGCAAGTGGCTGCTGACAACAACAGCTACTCGGCCATGTACCCGGACCAGTCGCTGTACCCGGTGGACTCGGTGCCCAAGGTCGTGGAGACCATCAACAACACCTTCCGCCGCGCCGACGAGATCCAGCACTCCAAGGGCATCGATGCCGGTGACAAGGACTACATCGACTACTTCGCGCCCATCGTGGCCGACGCTGAAGCCGGTTTCGGCGGCGTGCTCAATGCCTTCGAACTGATGAAGGCCATGATCAAGTCGGGCGCCGGTGGCGTGCACTGGGAAGACCAGCTGGCTTCGGTCAAGAAATGCGGCCACATGGGTGGCAAGGTGCTGCTGCCGACCCGCGAGTCCTGCCAGAAGCTGATCGCCGCGCGTATGGCGGCCGACGTCTGCGGCGTGCCGACGCTGGTGATTGCCCGCACCGATGCGGAAGCCGCCGACCTGCTGACCTCCGACTACGACGAGATCGACAAGCCTTTCCTGACCGGTGAACGCACCGCCGAAGGTTTCTACAAGACCCGCAAGGGCCTGGACCAGGCCGTGGCCCGCGCCAACGCCTACGCCGACTACGCCGACCTGGTGTGGTGTGAGACCGGCACGCCCGACCTCGACTTCGCCAAGCAGTTCGCCGACGCCGTGCACAAGGTGCACCCCGGCAAGATGCTGGCCTACAACTGCTCGCCGTCGTTCAACTGGAAGAAAAACCTGGACGACGCAACGATTGCCAAGTTCCAGCGCGAACTCGGCGCCATGGGTTACAAGTACCAGTTCATCACGCTCGCCGGTATCCACTCCATGTGGTACAACATGTACGACCTGTCGCAGGACTATGTCAAGCGCGGCATGACGGCATACATCGAGAAGGTGCAGGAGCCCGAATTCGCAGCGCGCGACCGCGGCTACACCTTTGTGTCGCACCAGCAGGAAGTCGGCACCGGTTACTTCGACGAAGTCACCACCGCCATCCAGGGCGGCAAGTCCAGCGTGACCGCGCTGACCGGCTCGACCGAAGAAGAGCAGTTCCACTGAGCTGAAGCTTCCTGAAGACGCCGCCTCAGGGCGGTTGAGGCCCGGCCCACGCGACACGCGTTGGCCGGGCCTTTTTCTTGGGTTTGTGGCGGTTTTCGCGTAGAGTGCGGCTGATCAATTCAAGCCAGCCTGGCGGGAGAACATCATGTCCGACGATGCCACGATGGGATTCAAGCGCACACCCTGCCCGGACTGCCACGGCACCGGCGAACTGCGCATCGACAGCGAAAACATCAACGAGGATTTCGAGGTCGAAAAACAGGTCGTGATCACCGAATGCCCGCGCTGCCTGGGGCTGGCGTTTCTGCCGCAGGGCGCGTCCTGAGCGGGGGCCGCCAAAGCTGCCGTAAAATAGCACCATGCAATCAATCAAGCTGGAAACAGGAAGGATAGTCCGGGTTATGACACCGCGAACTACGACCGTGTCCGCAGTTGGGATTCGCCCGGGCGCAGGCCGCATGTCCAGGTGATTTAAAGCTACTGAAAACAGAGCACTCCACCCCTTTTCCCAAATTCAAGCGCGGCAATTTCCGCGCTTTTTTATTGTCCGAGCCCCACCACCATGATCAAAATTACGCTGCCAGACGCCTCGATCCGTGAATTCCCAGAACCCGTGACGGTGGCCCAGGTGGCTGCGTCCATAGGCGCCGGCCTGGCCAAGGCGGCGCTGGGCGGCAAGGTGGCCGGCAAGGTGGTGGACACCAGTTACCTGATCACCGCCGACAGCCCGCTGGCCATCATCACGGCCAAGGACCCGGAAGGCCTGGACATGATCCGCCATTCGGCCGCCCACCTGCTGGCCTACGCGGTCAAGGAACTGTTCCCGGATGCGCAAGTCACCATCGGCCCGGTGATCGAAAACGGCTTTTTCTACGACTTCTCGTACAAGCGGCCCTTCACGCCGGATGACCTGGTCGCCATCGAAAAGAAGATGACCGAGCTTGCGGCCAAGGACGAGCCCGTGACGCGCCGCGTGTTGCCGCGCGACGAAGCCGTCGCCCACTTCAAGGAAATCGGCGAGTTGTACAAGGCCGAGATCATCGCCAGCATCCCGGCCAACGAAGATGTCTCGCTGTACCGCGAAGGCCAGTTCGAGGACCTGTGCCGTGGCCCGCACGTGCCCAGCACCGGCAAGCTCAAGTTCTTCAAGCTGATGAAGCTGGCCGGCGCCTACTGGCGCGGTGACCACAACAACGAGATGTTGCAGCGCATCTACGGCACGGCCTGGGCCACGAAAGACGAGCTGCAGCAGTACCTGACCATGCTGGAAGAGGCGGAAAAGCGCGACCACCGCAAGCTGGGCCGCGAACTGGACCTGTTCCACATCGACGACCATGCGCCGGGCCTGGTGTTCTGGCACCCCAAGGGCTGGACAGTCTGGCAGGGCGTCGAGCAGTACATGCGCAAGGTCTACCAGGACAACGGTTACCAGGAGGTCAAGGGCCCGCAGGTGATCGACAAGACCCTGTGGGAAAAAACCGGCCACTGGGACAAGTACCGCGACAACATGTTCACCACCGAGAGCGAAAAACGCGAGTACGCGCTCAAGCCGATGAATTGCCCCGGCCACATCCTGATCTTCAAGCAGGGCATCAAGAGTTATCGCGACCTGCCGCTACGCTACGGCGAGTTTGGCCAGTGCCACCGCAACGAGCCTTCGGGCGGCCTGCACGGCATCATGCGGGTGCGCGGCTTCACCCAGGACGATGGCCACATCTTCTGCACCGAAGAGCAGATCCTCAAGGAATGTGTGGACTACACGACCCTGCTGCAGAAGGTTTACACCGACTTCGGCTTCAAGAACATCATCTACAAGGTCGCGACGCGGCCGGAAGCGCGCATCGGTTCCGACGAAAGCTGGGACAAGGCCGAACACGCGCTGATGGAAAGCCTGCGCGCCTCGGGCTGCGAGTTCGAGATCGCGCCCGGCGACGGCGCGTTCTACGGCCCCAAGATCGAATACACGCTGAAAGACGCGATCGGCCGGCAGTGGCAGTGCGGCACCATGCAGGTCGATTTCTCGATGCCGGAGCGGCTGGACGCCGAATATGTCGGCGAAGACGGTGCCCGCCACCGCCCCGTCATGCTGCACCGGGCCATCGTCGGCAGCCTGGAGCGCTTCATCGGAATTTTGATCGAGGAACATGCCGGCGCGCTGCCGACCTGGCTGGCGCCGGTGCAGGTTTCCGTGCTCAATATCACCGATGCGCAGGCTGATTACTGTCGCGAAATAGCTAAAAGGCTTCAAAATCAAGGGCTTAGGGTCAACCTGGACCTGCGCAACGAGAAAATTACGTAAAAAATACGGGAGCACTCAATGCAAAAGCTGCCTTACATCCTGGTCGTGGGCGACAAGGAGAAGGAAGCTGGCGCGGTTGCCGTGCGCGCCCGGGGTAACAAAGACCTTGGCGTCATGTCACTCGAAGCCT
>JAUXPP010000008.1 GCA_030683705.1 Polaromonas sp.
GGCCAGGTGGTTGGCCTTGGCACCTTTGGCGAGGCTGGCGTTCTTGACCTCGACAAAGTTGCCGATGTGCACCTCGGCACCCAGCTGCGCGCCGGGCCGCAGCCGCGCAAACGGGCCGACCAGCGCGCCTTCGCCGACCTGCACCCCGAGTGCTTCGCCGTCGATGTGGGTGAAAGGATGGATCACCGCACCGGCGGCGATGCTGGCGTTGGCAATCATGCAGTTGGCGCCTATGGACACGCCCTCACCCAGCATCACCGCGCCGGCAAAAACACAGTTGACGTCGATCTCCACATCCTGCGCACAGTCCAGCGTGCCGCGCACATCGAGCCGCGCCGGGTCGGCCAGGCGCACGCCCTGCTCCATCAGCGCGGTGGCGATGCGCAGCTGGTGCACCCGCTCGAGTTCGGCCAGCTGCACCGGGCTGTTGACGCCGGCCACCTGGGCCGCGTCGGTGATCTGGTGCGCCACCACGGCCACGCCGTCGGCCACCGCAAACTTCACGATGTCGGTCAGGTAGTACTCGCTCTGGGCGTTCTTGTTGTCCAGCCGCGCCAGCCAGCCGCGCAGCAGGCGGGTCGGCACCGCCATGATGCCGCTGTAGATTTCGCGGATGGCGCGCTCGGCCTCGCTGGCGTCCTTGTGTTCGACGATGGCGCGCACCTGGGCTGATGGCTCCTGTCCCGCGCGAACGATGCGTCCGTAGCCCGTGGGGTCGGCCATGCTCAGCGTGAGCAGGGCCAGCCGCTGGCCGTCGCACTGCGCCAGCAAGGCCTGCAGCGTGTCGACCCGGGTCAGCGGAACGTCCCCCGACAGCACCAGCGTGATGCCGTCATCTGCCAGCAGCGGAAGGGCCTGCTGCACGGCGTGGCCGGTGCCGAGTTGCGGCTCCTGGCGCGCGAAACTGATGCCCAGTCCGGTGGGAACTTCCCGGCTGATGGCGGACTCCACCTCGGCGGCGCCATGTCCGGTGATCACCACCGCCTGGCGGGCCGATAACCGCGCCGCACAGTCAATCACATGGACCAGCAGTGCACGGCCGCCCAAACGGTGTAACACTTTGGGGAGCCGGCTTTTCATCCGGGTGCCTTTGCCCGCTGCCATGATGACGACATCAACTGGAGTTGCCATGAAGTTTCCTGTGTATTGTTTGTGGGGCGCGCGTACGGCGCGAGCCGGGTCCTTGCTGCGGATTATCGGCCTTGCTGCGCTGCTGCCGCTGGCCGGACTGCTCACGGCCTGCAGCGTGGTGAAACTCGCCTACAACCAGGCGCCGGAACTGGCCTACCTGCAACTCGACGGCTACTTCGATTTCAGCGACGCGCAAACCAGCCGGGTCAAGGACGAGCTGGTGAAGGTCCAGCGCTGGCACCGCAACACCCAGTTGCCGGCTTACAGCGATTTCCTGAAAAAGTGGCAGGGACTGCTTCCGCGCGAACTCGACGAAGCGACGGTGTGCAGTGCCGCCGGCGAAGTGCGCAGCAGCCTGCTGAGCATATCCGGGCGTTCCGAGTCCATCGTGGCAGAACTGGCGCCGACGCTGGACCGGCAGCAACTCAACTACCTGCAACGCAAATTCAGCAAACTGAACCGCGACTACCAGCGCGACTTCATCGAGGGCACGCCGGCCGAAAGACTGGAAAAACGCCTCGACAAGGCCATCAGCCGCGCCGAGATGTTGTACGGCACGCTGGAAGACAGGCAGCTCGCGGTGTTGCGCGCACAGATGGCGCAGTCGGCGTTTGACGCCAACATCGCGCTGGCCGAGCACCGGCGCCGCCAGCAGGACGCCCTGCAAACCCTGACACCGCTGATCGGCGGTGCGGCCACCCCGGCACAGGCGGCACCGGCCGTCAGGGCGTATTTCGAGCGCTCGATGAACTCGCCGAACCCGGCGTACCGCGCCTACCAGGACAGGCTCACACGCGACAACTGCAGGACCCTGGCGCTGCTGCATAACAGCACCACGCCGGCACAACGCGCCAAGGCTGTCGAGACACTGGGAAATTACGCACGCGACTTCACGATTCTGGCCGCGCAGGACCCTGCGCCAAGCCAGCGGGTTTCCAGCGCCGGCACCGGCCAGTTACTGGCCCTTGGCTTTTGAATATGAGCGGCCTGCCGCCCCGGCGGCCCTGAGCCCTGCGGCTTCTGCAGCGCTGCCGGGCCGGGTCGAGACCGGGCCTGTCATGAACTTGCGGGGTGAACAAGCGGCGGTCTGTCACAGGGTCTGCGCCGGAACTGTGCCGGTTTGCCGGGCCTGGCCGGCGGGACGGCTCTCCTGACCCATCTGACCCATCTGACCCATCTGCCTGACGCGCACCGGCTGGAATTCACCCGAGCCGCTGCTTTGCTGCTGCTGCTGGTTGACGCGGCGCTGGGGCTGTTGCTGCAGCGGGCTGGACCGGAAAAGGATTTTGCTGTTCATCGTCGTGGCTTTCTGCGCATCGCGTGCTGGACGCGGAACGTTCAGCTTAGAAAGCCGGTATCACCGTCGCTGTCGTCTGCCGCAGCACGGCAACGTCAGCGCAGGCCTACAACAAAGGTACCCGTCTCAAGGGCAGGTCGTAGTAGTCCGCCAGGCGGTGCAAAGCCCGGGGGTTGAGCAGCCGCAGGCGCCCGTCACGCAGCTCGTGCAGCCCCAGTTGCGCCAGCCGCCTCAGGGTCTTGTTGGTGTGCACCAGTGACAGGCCCAGCGCGTCGGCGATGTGCTGCTGGTTGATCGGGAACTCGATCGAGCCTTCGTTCGCCAGTCCCAGGCGTTCGACGCGCCGGTACAGATGGATCAGCAACATGGCCACGCGTTCTGCAGCGGTGCGCCGCCCGTTGGTCAGCAGGTTTTCGTCCACCATGCCCTCCTCGCGCGCGGACAGCCAGGTCACGTCGTAACCGAGGCTGGGAAACTGCCGGAACAGGTCCCACAGTCCGTCACGCGGAAAGACACACAGGGCGGCATCGGTCAGCGCTTCCACGCCATGGCTGGCGCCGTCCGCGAACTCCTGCTGCAAACCGATCAGGTCGCCCGGCAGCAGGAAATTGAGGATTTGCCGGCGTCCGTCGCTGAGCGTCTTGTAGCGAAAAGCCCAGCCAGCGTACAGCGTGAACAGTTTCCCGTTGGGATTCTGCTCGGAGATGATGGATGTGCCGGCCGCCGCAAGCGCCGCGCCACTGCGAAACTCATGGATGAAGGCCAGCTCCTGGGGCGTCACGGCGTTGAACGCGTCGAGGCTGCGCAGGCGGCAATCCCTGCAATGTCTCGGGCAAGGGCCGGCGCTGGAAGGAGGGGTGATGAGCACGCGGAATTCTATTACCGAAGCCCTGTGTCTTTTGACATTGTTGCAGGCCAGGCCGCTGGCTACATTACACGCCACGTATGGACAAAGCCTTGCAACTACACGAGGTGCTCTATGTCAGCACCCTCTCACCCGACTCACCCGTCAAGGTTGTTTCCCAGATCGCCGCCAAAGCCCGCCTGGCCAACCAGCAGGCGGGTATCACCGGCCTGCTGGTCTTCGATGGCATGCGGTTTTGCCAGCAGATCGAAGGACCGCGCAAAGCGGTCCTGGCGCTCACCGAACGTATCCGGCAGGACCCGCGCCATGTCCATGTGGAAATACTCCACCACGGACCGCTGGCAGAACGCCGTTTCCGGCGCTTCAGCCTGGGTTATGCGGCCACCGATGAGGCCGACGTTCTGGCGCGCATCGAGAACGCCGGACCGGAGCAGGCGATGGCCCTGTTTCTGGCTTTGCTTCCCGGCATCGACCTCGACAGCTGAGGCCGCCGCCGGTCGGACACATGGCTCACGCCACTGCAGGCGGCTATATTTGCAGACAGCATGCATGCCCCCGACCAAGCCGACGAACTGCACGAAGTCATCTACGTCAGCACCCTCGCCCCCGATGCGCCGACCAGCGTCGTGTCGGACATTGTGGGTAAAGCCCGCCTGCACAATCCGTGGATGGGCATCACCGGCCTGCTGATTTTTGACGGCATGCGTTTTTGCGAACAGATGGAAGGCAGCCAGAAAGCCGTTCTGTCGCAACTGGAGCGTATCCGGCAGGACACGCGGCACGTCGACCTGCGGGTCGTGCACCAGGGTCCGCTTGCCGCGCGCAGGTTCCGGCGATTCAGCCTGGGCTACACCACGCTGGACGACGATGATGTCCTGGGGCGGCTGGAAGCCCTGTCCGGCCAGGACGCCATCACCGCCTTCCAGGCCCTGCTTTCATCGCTGGACCTTGACGCCTGACTGCCGCGTGAATGCGGAATCAGGCTTGCAGCGCAGCCCACATTTCCTTGTCGCGTTCCGCTGTCCAGATGCGCGGCGAACCCTTTTGCGACCTGCGAGGGGCCCCGCTTGCGGGGATCGAAGCGCAAAAGGGTGAGGGCAATCCGCGCGAGCTCGATCCGTGAGCTCAGGCTTGCAGCGCCGCCCACATTTCCTTGTCACGCTCGGCCGTCCAGATGCGCGGATTCTTGATCCCGCTGGCTTCGTCATAGGCACGGCTCACGTCGAACGGCAGGCAATGTTCGTAAATGAAGACCTGGCCGAAGACCGGGTCCATGCTTTTTCGGGTGTGCGCCATGGCGCTTTTCAGGTCCATTTTCGCGGCGGCAGCTTCCTTGCCGCAGCGGTACAGCGTTTCCACCCACTGCACGGTGTAGTCGATCGCCTTGTTGACATCCACGCTGCCCTTCATGGCTTCGCCACGGCCCGGCACGATGGCCTCGGCACCCAGCGCGCGCAGCGCTTCCAGCGTGGCTGGCCACTCCTCGAGCTGGGCATCACCGGTGTAGACGCCGGCGTTGTACTCGACCAGGTCGCCGGAGAACAGCACCTTTTCTTCCGCCACCCAGGCGATGGTGTCGCCGCGGGTGTGGCCCGGGCCGGGATGCCAGATCTGCACCCGCACGCCGCCGAGGTCGATCACCAGCTTGCCGGGCACCTCGCCCCTGACCGGGTTGCCGCCGGCGATCACCATGGTCGGCCAGGTCAGGCCGGGCACGCTTTCGGCGTTGCGGAACAGGCGCGGGAAACGCTCCATCTCGCTTTGCATGTCTTCGGCGCCGCGTTCGACGATCAGTTCATAAGTCCCCTGGCTGGCGATGACTTCAGTCGCGCCTTCGGCGATGTAGGCGCTGGCGCCCAGCACGCGCACCGCGTGGTAATGCGTGAGCAGCACGTACTTGATCGGCTTGTCGCTGACCTCGCGGATGCGCGCGATCAGGTCCTGCGCCATCGCCGGCGTGGCGGTTGCGTCGCTGACCATGATGAACTTGTCACCGATGATCACGCCGGAATTCGGGTCACCCTCGGCGGTGTAAGCCCAGCAATGCGCGCTGAGTTGCTCGAACGTGATTTTTTTGTCGGTGAGGTCGGACTGCGAGGCAAAAGCTTTGGACATGGGGTCTCCGTGGGTGGCCGCAGGAAGCGGCAGCTGGCGTGATTTTACTATACGTAACCTATTACGAATAGTAAAACACTGCTGTCATCAGGCCAGGCCGCGTTCCAGCATGGCCACCACCTCTTCGGAAAACGCCCGGTAACTCATGGGGCCGTCCGGGCGCATCCAGGTAAAGGTCCAGTTGATCATGCCGAACAGCATCATGGTCACCGCGGTCTGGTTGGCCGGGGTGATGCGCACAGGGTAGGCACGCTTGAGAAAACGCGTCATGGCCGAGACCACATCGCGCTGGCGGTCCAGGATCAGTTCGCGCTGCACGTCGCCAAGGAATTTGGTGTCACCCAGCAAGGCCACGTGGCGGGTGGCAGAACTTTCATACTGGTCGAGGAAATTGCGGATCAACTCATGCAGCGCCGCGCGGTCGTCCAGGTTCTTGCGCTGGGCGCTGGCCTCGGTCTGGCCGATGATGGCCAGCAGGTGCTGGGTGTAGCGGTCCAGCAGGTCGAACAGGATGGCTTCCTTGCTGCGGTAATAGTGGTACAGCCTGGCCTTGGACGTGCCACAGGCAGCGGCGATGTCGTTCATGCTGGCGGCCATGTAGCTGCGCTGCGCAAAACACTGGGCGGCGACATCGAGGATGGCTTCGCGCTGGAGTTCGTGGGTGGCGGATTTGGGACGGGCCATGCGCTATTGTGAAGCACGCCGGCCGCGCTAAAGTAGCGTGATGCCGGCAGATCCGTCCTTTGCCCACTACTGTTGCGAGCTGCTCGCCAGCGCCGGCCCGTGCAAGGCGCGCCGCATGTTCGGCGGTTTCGGCATCAGTACCGACGGCTTGAATATTGCGTTGCTGGCCGACCTCGGCGATGGCGACACACTCTGGCTCAAGGCCGACGGAGAAACCCGCGGGATTTTTGAAGCCGCCGGCTGCCGCCCGTTTGTCTATCACGCCAAAGGCAAGGCCATGCAGCTCAATTACTACAGCGCGCCCGAAGACGCGATGGAGTCGCCTCAGCTGATGGCGCAGTGGGCCCGGCTGTCGCTGGCCTGTGCCTTGAAGGCGCGCGCCGCCAAGGCGGTGCGGGCCCGTCCGGTGGCCAGATCCACGACAAAACGCGGCAGCAGCACCAGCAAGGCGGTACCCAGCGTACCGGCCAAACCGAAGGCGAGCCGGCCCGAGGCGGCCGCCGCCAAGCCCAGGGCGCCGCGCAAATCGCGCAGCGGCTGAGCCACGCCGGCACGCCAGGGCAGGCTGAGCGCCCGTTGCGCCAGCGCATGCCGGGACGGACTGGCCAACGCCACGCCGGCGGCGGCCGGCAGCGGGTCCCAGCTGAAATACGCTGGCGCTGCATGGGCAGCATGCCAGGACTCCATCACCAGCACCTGGCCCGGCAGCAACCTGAGCTCTTCGCCGGCGCCCAGAAAATGATCCCCACCGCGCACGCCGTCGTCCAGGTGGGCGTTGTCAAAGGTCAGCCAGACCTGGCCGTGGGCAATGCGCAGGACGCCGGGCTCGGTGGGCCGCAAGGTCAACGCGCGTCCGCTGCCCAGCTTCCAGCAGCCCGAGAGCGCGTCTGCGCCGCGGAATGATTCCAGGGGGAGATAAGGTGTGGTGGTCATTGCGTTCTCCATCGAGCCGTGAGGGTGACTGGATGATCGCTGGGCGGTGCTTGGCAGTCCAATGAATTCGGGTTACGCTATTCATTCCATAAACGCATGAATAGACATTTCCGCCATGCAGCACTCCCAGACCCATTTGCGCTCCCGCCCGATCTCTGCCGGACAGCTGCGCGCCTTTGAGGCCGTGGCCCGGCACCTGAACTTTCGCGCCGCTTCCGAAGAGCTCGCGCTGACCCAATCCGCCGTGAGCCGGCAGATCCAGACGCTCGAGGAAGAGGTCGGGCTGAGCCTGTTCCACCGCCATACGCGCTCGGTCGAACTCACCGGTGCGGGGGGCATTCTGTTGCGCGCCGTCACGCCGTCGCTGGAGCGCATCGACGGTGCCGTGCGGCAGATCCGCCAGAGTGCGGGCCGCAAAAGTGTGGCGCTCACCACCTTCGCCTCGTTTGCGTCGATGTGGCTGATTCCGCGGCTCGAAGCCTTCCAGCGCGACAACCCCGACATGGACATCCGGATTGATGCGTCAGACTCCGCCATCGACCTCGACACCTCGGACCTGGACATCGCGCTGCGTTACGGTCCGGCCAGCCGGCTGGGCACGGCCGGGGCCATCCGGCTGTTCGGTGAACAACTGACGCCGGTGGCCAGCCCCTGGCTGCTCAAAAGCAGCCCGCGCCTGAAAAAGCCCGAAGACCTCGCACATTTCGCATTGATCGAAGCCGGCGATTCCCACGCCACCCACATGGAGTGGCTGACCTGGCGGCGCTGGCTGGAAGTCAACGGCACCCCCAAGCTGGAGGGCAAACGCTGGCTTTATTTCAACTACGCCTACCAGATGGTGCAGGCGGCCCTGACCGGCCAGGGCATCGTGCTGGCGCGCCTGCCGCTGATCGCCGAAAGCCTGGCCTCCGGCGACCTGATCGAGCCCTTGCCGCACTTGCGGCTGGACTCACCGATGGCCTACTGGCTCATCGTCGGCCCGCGCAGCGCCGCGCGGCCGGAGGTCAAGGCCTTTTGTGACTGGCTGCAGGTGCAGGGCGCGCTGACGCGGCAGGCGATTGGCGATGTGCCGGACCCGGACACGGTGGACGACATCGATTGATCGCGGCGCCGGCGATCGCTCCGAGGCCGACTCAAACCCGCTTGCTTCCAGCAGGTGTGGTGTGCCAACAAGCCGGGGGTTGCCCGGCGGCAAGTAACTTTCTTTTGCTTCGCCAAAAGAAAGTCACCAAAGAAAAGGCGACCCTGCTGTCTGCGTCCCCTCTCCGCTGGCGCTGCGAGGGGCAACCTGCGGTGCTCGGTCCAGCCGGGGCCGGGCTCGAACTCGCCTTCGGCTCAGACAATCGCCCGTCCTGATCCGTCTGGACCTCCGCTCCTCGGCGCATACAGAAGGGTGTGGGAAAGAAACCAATACCGAATGCAAAACTCCGGAGCAGAAGAGGCGCGCTGCGCTTCTTCTGCGGGAATCCCAACGAACGGTCATGTGTGCACGCGAGCGCAGCACACGCAGCCACATGAAGTCCCCCTCCATCGCCCAGCGGGGCGAGGGAGGGGTTAGGGGTGGGAGTGGGGAGTTTGAAACCACTGAACGGCGCAAGCCACCGTTGCAGCGTGATGCAAGGAATTCATGAAGCCGCCGCCGGTTCAATCCGAACCGGAATCGTCACCGGCCCGTCATTGACCAGTTGCACCTGCATGTCGGCCGCAAACTGCCCGGTCTCCACGATGGGATGCAGGGCCCGCGCCCGGGTCACAAAGTAATCGTAAAGCGGCCGTCCTTCATCGGGCGCCGCCGCGCCGGTGAAACTCGGCCGGTTGCCGCCCGACACATCGGCCGCCAGCGTGAACTGGCTGACGACCAGCAAGCCGCCGGCCACGTCCTGCACGCTGAGGTTCATCTTGCCCGTCTGATCCGAAAAAATCCGCAGCTTGAGGATTTTCGCCAGCAGCTTGTCGGCCTGGGCCTCGCTGTCGCCGCGCTCGGCGCACAGCAGCACCAGCAGGCCGGTGGCTATCTCGCCGGTCACCTCGCCTCCCACCAGCACCCGCGCCTGGCTCACCCGCTGGATCACGCTGATCACAGCAGATCCTTTTCATCGTCGAAATGCGCCTCGACATCGGAAGGCAGCAACTGGATGCTCGCGCGCAGTCCGGGCACGGCGCTCATGAGCGCCTGCTCGACGCTGGTGCGCAGCGCCGCCGCGCGGCCCAGCGACCAGCTGCCCGGCATGTGCATGTGCAGGTCGACAAACCGCCGCTGGCCGGAGCGGCGCGTGCTCAGGTGGTCAAACCGGATGGTGGCGTGTACAAAACCGGCCAGCGTTTCGTCGATCTTCGCCAGCACCTCGGGCTCAACGGCTTCGTCCATCAGGCCCTGCGACGAGCGCCACATCAGCCGGAAGCCTTCCCACAGGATGTTGAGCGCCACACCGATGGCCACCAGCGCATCCAGCCAAAGCCAGCCGGTCAGCGCCACCGCGCCCAGGCCGACCACCACGCCGGCCGATGTCCAGACGTCGGTCACCAGGTGCCGGGCATCGGCCTCCAGCGCAATCGAGCGGTGCACTTTGGCCGAGCGAAACATGAACCAGGCCAGCAGGCCGTTCAGCCCCGAGCTGAGCACCGACAGGCCCAGGCCCCAGCCGACCTGCTGCAAGGGCTGGGGGTCAAAAATCCGGTGGCCCGCCGCCCAGATGATGGCGATGGCCGCGGCGACGATCAGCGCCCCTTCAAAGCCCGAGGAAAAATATTCGGCCTTGTGGTGGCCATAGGGATGCTCCTCGTCGGCGGGCCGCTGTGCAATCGTCACCATGGCCAGCCCGAAGATGGCGCTGGCCAGATTGACAAACGATTCCATCGCATCGGCCAGCAAGCCGACCGAGTCGGTGACGTACCAGGCCAGCGTCTTGAGCACGATGGTGACGACCGCGACGAGGACGGATGCCCACAGCAGGCGCTGCGGCGTCAGTTTCCGGGAATCCAGCCAGTTCATGGCAGCATTGTCCGTGATGCCGGGCAAGCCGCAGTTCATCCTCCCCGGAACCGGGCGCCATGCAAAAATGCAGCGATGCTCAAAACGCAACACCACCGCTGGCTCGGACTCCTGCTCTGGGGCCTGATCACGGCGCTGGGCAGCGTGGCACTCGCCCGCCTGGAACTGTCGCAACAGCGCGAGGCGTTTGAAACCGACGCGCGCATCGTGCACCGGTTGCTGAGCCAGCGCGTGGTCCAGCACGACGCCGTGATGGCCACGCTGGCCTTGCTGCAAACCGCACCCGGTGTGTCGCCGCCCGAACAGCGCCTGCCTTCGCTCTATCCGCAAATCCTGTCGGTGCAGCGGCGCGACGCCGGCGCGGCCTGGCCGGATGAACGCCTGCGCGTCGCGGAGACCCTGTCACGCGCCCTGCGCCGTCCGACGCTGGCCGGTGTCGACTTTGCGCGCGGCCGCTACCAGCTGGTGCTTGCCGCGGAGCCGGCCAGCTTTGCCCTGGCGATGGACCTGCGTGCCGTGGTCCCCTGGAGCGAATGGCCGATGCCGCCGGAAACCAGCCCGGTGCGTGTGGTGCTGCAACACGAGGGCCAGGACTGGGTCGTGCAGCCAGGCCGGCTGGGGGAAGGCGGCTGGCGTTTCGACTTCCACAAACACCTGGCCGCGGACAGCCAGCCTTTTCATGTGGTCGCCTGGCGCCAGGTCGGCTGGCGCGAACTGCCTTGGGGGTGGATGCTGGCCTGGGCCGGGCTGGTGGCGGCCGCGCTGTCCAGCTGGCTGGCGCTGCAACGCCAGCGCGCAGCACGGCGACGGGCCGAGGAGCTGCTGCGTCTGGGCCAGGTGGCGCGGCTCAACACCCTGGGTGAACTGGCTGCCGGCATGGCGCACGAACTGAACCAGCCACTGACTGCTGTGCTGGCCAACACCCAGGCATCCGCACGCCTGCTGGATGAGGAACCGCCTGACATGCCGGTGATCCGCAGCGCGATGGCGCAGGCGGTCGAGCAGGCCCGCCGCGCATCCGCCGTGGTGGGGCGGCTGCGGCGCGCCGTGGAGCGCCCCGACCTGGCCGCGCAATTGCAGCCCGCGGGTTTGCAACAGGCCGTCCAGAATGCCTTGTACCTGCTGGAGCCCGAATTGACCCGGCGCGAGGTGGTGCCCAGGCTCGAGCTGCCGACAGCCCGGGTCGTTGTGCTTGCCGAACCGGTGGCACTGGAGCAGATCCTCCACAACCTGCTGATGAATGCACTGCAGGCCCTTGAACAGGTCCCCGCCAGGGAGCGCCAGCTGAGCGTGTCGGTGCAGGCGGAGGCCGGGCAAGGCAGGATCACGGTGACCGACAGCGGACCGGGCATGACGGACGAGGTACTGGCGCGCATCTTCGAGCCGTTTTTCACCACACGCGAAACCGGCCTCGGGCTGGGACTGAGCCTGTGCGAAACGCTGGCGACCGGCATGGGCGGCAGCCTCCAGGCCGCACGGCGCGCCCCACGCGGCGCCGAGTTCCGGCTGTTGCTGCCGCTGGTGCCCGGCGCGCCCGAAAGCCAGTCATGAGCAGCGCCGGCCCAGGCGCCTCGCTGTCGCCGCTGATCCACCTGATCGACGACGACGAGGCCGTGCGCAGCAGCCTGGCCCTGCTGATCAGCACGGTGGGCCTGCGTGTGCAGGCCTGGCCGGACCCGCAGGCCTTCATGGCCGGTTTCGACCGCCAGACCATAGGCGCCATCGTTCTCGACGTGCGCATGCCCGGCATCAGCGGTCTGACGGTGCTGGACACGCTGGTGGCCCAGGGCGTGGACCAGCCGGTGATCATGCTGACCGGGCACGGCACGGTCGAGATGTGCCGCCGCGCCTTCAAGGCCGGTGCTGCCGAGTTTCTGGAAAAGCCGGTCGATGACGAAGCCCTGCTGGAAGCGCTGCAGAACGCGGTGCGCCAGCATGTGAAGTCGCGCGAACGCAGCCAGGCCGACCGCCAGGCCCATGAGCGTTATGCGCAACTGTCGGCGCGCGAGCGTGAGGTGCTGGGCCTGATCGTGGCCGGCCTGACCAACAAGGAAATCGGCCGTGCGCTCGATGTTTCGCCGCGCACGGTGGAAAGCCACCGCGCCAACCTGTTCGCCAAACTCGAAGCCGACTCGCTGGCGCAGCTGATCAGGCACTACGCTGCACTGGTCGAAGCGAACCTCTGAAACCGCCCCAGCTCCGTAGTTTTACGGAGACGCGGGCGTAGCGCTACGAATGGCGTGCGGCAACGCGATTTTTTAAAGTTCTCTCACGGTAATCGAACCGTGCAACATCCCGGAGAACACACCATGCGCCACCTCGTCATCAAGACTTCCGCCCTCTGCCTCGCCCTGTTCGCCGCGGCCGCTTCCGCCCAGAGCGTGCGTACCGAAAAGAACATGTCGCTGGAGCTGGCCAACCAGATCGCCGCCGCGACCGTGGCAGCCTGCTCGGCCAGCGGCTACGCAGTGGCTGCCACCGTGGTGGACCGCGCCGGCAGCGTGCGCGCCGTGCAGCGCGCCGACAACGCCGGCCCCCACACCCTGGACGCCAGCCTGCAAAAAGCCTTCACTTCAGCATCGGCCAAAAACACCACCCTGGCGATGATGGACGGCGCGCAGAAAAACCCCGCTGCGGCCAACCTGGTCCACATTCCCGGCTTTCTGCTGTTGGGCGGCGGTGTGCCGGTGAAAGCCGGCAATGAGGTGATAGGCGCGGTCGGCGTCGGTGGCGCGCCTGGCGGCCACCTCGACGAACAGTGCGCCATGACCGCGCTGGACAAGGTCAAGGACCAGTTGAAGTAAACCGCAACAAATTCGCCACACCGAGGAGAACCCCATGCGCAGCACCCCGTCTCTGATTCTGCAAAAGCTGGTCACCGCAACCGCCATGGGCATGACAGCGGTGACCGTCCCTTCAGCCTGGGCGCAGGTGGCGCCCAGCGCCGCGGAAGCGGCCGCCTACACGGGCCTGCATGCCGCAGCGCAAAAAGGCGACACCGCGAACATCACGCGGCTGGCCGCAGCAGGTGCCAGCCTGAATGCGCGCGACGGCAACGGCCGCACGCCCCTCCATGTCGCGGCCTTTGCGCGGCAGCGCGAGGTCATCCGCGCGCTGGTGAAGGTCGGGGCTGACATCCACCTGCTGGACAGGGACCGCTATGACGCCGTCACCATCGCCTCGGTGGCCGACGACGAGGAAACGCTGCGCACCTTGCTGGCGCTGGGCGCCAGTGCCAAACAGGTGACCAGCCGCTACGATGGCACGGCACTGATCGCGGCCGCGCACCTGGGGCACGAAGGTGTGGTCCGGCAACTGATCGCGGCCGGCGCGCCGCTGGACCATGTCAACAACCTGCACTGGACGGCGGCCATCGAGGCGGTGGTGCTGGGCGACGGCGGGCCACGGCACCAGAAGACCCTGCAGGCCCTGATTGCAGCCGGCGCCAACCTGAAGCTGGCGGACCGGCACGGCAACACGCCGCTGCAGCTGGCGAAATCGCGCGGCTACGGCGAGATGGTGAAGATGCTGGAGCAGGCGGGCGCGCGTTAGGCCCTAGGCCAGCGTCACGCGCGCAAACTTGCGCTTGCCTACCTGCACGACGTAGGAGCCGGCGCCCAGCTTGAGCGCCTTGTCACTGACCACGCTGGAATCGACACGCACACCGCCGCCGTCGATCAGGCGGTTGCCTTCGCCGGTGGAAGCAGCCAGACCTGCCATCTTCAGCAGTGCCGCGATGCCCAGGGGCGCGCCGCTCAGGGCCATCTCGGGGATCTCGTCGGGCACGCCACCCTTGCTGCGGTTGATGAAGTCCTGTTCGGCAACATCGGCGGCGGCAGCAGAATGGAAACGGGCTGTGATCTCCTTGGCGAGCATCACCTTGGCATCCTTGGGGTTGCGCCCGCCCTCGACTTCCTTTTTTAGCGCGGCAATGTCGGCTTCGCTTTTGAAACTCAACAGGGTGAACCACTTCCACATCAGCACGTCGGAGATCGACAGCACCTTGGCAAACATGGTGTTGGCATCCTCGGAAATGCCGATGTAGTTGTTCTTGCTTTTGGACATTTTCTCGACGCCGTCCAGGCCCTCGAGCAGCGGCATGGTCAGGATGCACTGCGGCTCCTGGCCGTATTCGGCCTGCAGGTGCCGGCCCATCAGCAGGTTGAACTTCTGGTCGGTGCCGCCGAGCTCCAGGTCGGACTTCAGGGCGACCGAGTCATAACCCTGCATCAGCGGGTAAAGGAATTCATGCACGCTGATAGGCGTGCCGGCCTTGAAGCGGTCGTGGAAGTCGTTGCGTTCCATCATGCGCGCCACGGTGTAACGCGAGGCCAGCTGGATCATGCCGGTGGCGCCCAGCGGCTCGCTCCACTCGCTGTTGTAACGCAGCTCGGTTTTGGCGGGGTCCAGGATCTTGTCGGCCTGGGCGCGGTAGGTTTCGGCATTGACCTTGATCTGCTCGGGGGTGAGCGGGGGCCGGGTGGTGTTGCGGCCGGACGGATCGCCGATCAGGCTGGTGAAGTCGCCGATCAGGAAAATGACGGTATGCCCCAGGTCCTGGAGCTGACGCATTTTGTTCAACACCACGGTATGTCCGACATGAATGTCAGGTGCGGTCGGATCCAGCCCCAATTTGATGCGCAAGGGGATGCCCGTGGCCTCCGACCGGGCCAGCTTTTTAAGCCATTCGTCTTGCGGGATCAGTTCTTCGCAGCCCCGCAGCGACACGGCGAGCGCCTCTTTGACGCGGTCAGTCACCGGGAAATTTGTAACAAGCTCTTGATTCATAAGGGTTTTTCACATGTCGGGCAGTTGTCTGACATATATACTCGCTGTTCTGCCATTGCCGGGCACCGAGCGTTAGCTGGCCCACAAATTGCAAACCCATTCTAAGTTGCCGCCGATTCCCCGTATTTTGCGGCAGCAACTCACCTCCATCCGTCGCCATCAGGCCGCAAATGCGGATCTCGTGGCTTTATAAGTAGGGAATTCAGTTTTGATCAAGAACGATCTCTCGCGCGGCCTGCAGGCAGTTTCCGGTTTTATTCATCGCCACCCCAAAAGAATCACGGGCACCCTGGCTGCCTTGCTGCTGGGTACCGGCGTGACCGCCTTCGGCGTGGCCCCACTCGCGCCTGACGCTGCCGACCTGCCCGTTCGCCAGGTGCTGGAGTCGGTACAGGCCCTGCCGACAGAAACCCAGAGCGACATCCTCGGCGAGTTCCGCTACTCGCTGTTCCGCACCGAAACCACACGCAGCAGCGACACCGCCGATGCGCTGCTCCGGCGCCTGAACATCGACGATGCCTCCGCGTCCGCCTTCTTGCGCAGCGATGCCAACGCCCAGCTGATCCTTTCGGGCCGCGCCGGCAAGGCCGTCACCGTCGAAGCCAGCGACAGCCAGCAACTGCTCAAGCTCAGCATGCGTTGGCCTACCGACGACGAAACCCTGTTCAAGCGGCTGGTGGTCGAACGCAGCGCGGCCGGCCTGGTGTCACGCATTGAAACCGCACCGTATGCGGCCTCGGTCCGGCTGGCCAGCGGCAGCATCCAGAGTTCGCTGTTTGCCGCCACCGACGAAGCCCGCATCCCCGACGCCGTGGCCGTGCAGGTCGCGGAAATTTTTTCGGGTGACATCGATTTCCGGCGCGACCTGCGCAAGGGCGACCGCTTCAACGTGGTCTATGAAACCCTGGAAGCCGACGGCGAAGCCCTGCGCACCGGCCGCGTGTTGTCGGCCGAGTTTGTCAATGCCGGCAAGACCCATCAGGCCATGTGGTTCCAGCCCGCCGGCCAGAACGCCGGCACCCCGAACAAGGGCGGCTACTACACCCTGGACGGCCAGAGCCTGCGCCGTGCCTACCTGAGTTCCCCGGTGGAGTTCTCGCGCGTCAGCAGCGGCTTTTCCATGCGTTTCCATCCCATCCTGCAGAAGTGGCGCGCCCACCTGGGCACCGACTTCGCGGCCCCCACCGGCACTCCGGCGCGTACTGTCGGTGACGGCGTGGTCGAGTTTGCCGGCGCGCAAAACGGTTATGGCAATGTCGTCTTCATCCGTCACCGCAATGGCCATGAGACCGTTTACGCCCACCTGAGCAAAATCTCGGTGCAACGCGGCCAGAACGTCAGCCAGGGCCAGACCATCGGCCTGGTCGGCGCCACCGGCTGGGCCACCGGCCCGCACCTGCATTTTGAGTTCCGCGTCAATGGTGCCCACCAGGACCCGATGACGATTGCCAAGCAGAGTGAGACCATCACGCTGCCGGCCGGCGCCATGCCCGCCTTCCGTGAAGTCGCTGCCGGTGTGCGCAGCCAGTTGCAGGCTGCAGCCAGCATCGGCCAGACCCGGGCTGAATAAACGGCCCCCAACGGTCGCTCACTGCGTCTAGAGCTCCCTGCACCTCGCAGGCCGCCGCTCGCCGGAGACTTCGCTTCTGTCGCCTGTCCAAAGCTGCCTGTGCAGCTTTGGAGCCGCAGGCTCCAGCAGCCCCGAGGGGCCCCTGCTTCTATGGAAAGAAGCCCCATGCTCCAACGCCGGCCCTGATTGCGGCCAGCCATGCGGCAAAATCAGCCCATGCTCACTCACTACATCGGCCTGATGTCAGGCACCTCCCTCGACGGCGCCGACGGGGTGCTGGTGGACTTTTCGGGGGACACGCTGCGTGTGCTGGCATCGGCCACCGAAACCTTTCCGACGGCCTTTCGCGCCGAACTGCTGGCGCTCAATACCTCCGGCCCGGACGAGCTGCATCGCGCCGCGATGGCCGCGAACCAGCTCGCCGCCCGGTATGCGCGGGTGGTCCAGTCACTGGTGCAGCAAGGCGCGGCCCTGGACGTGACGGCCGACCGGATCGCGGCCATAGGCGCCCATGGGCAAACGGTCAGACACCAGCCCGCGCCGGTGCCACCTGCTGAAGCGGGCTACACGCTGCAGCTCAACAATCCGGCGCTGCTGGCCGAGTTGACGGGCATTGACGTGGTGGCCGATTTCCGCAGCCGGGATGTCGCGGCGGGCGGCCAGGGCGCACCGCTGGCACCGGCCTTCCACCAGGGTGTGTTCGGGCAGGCCGATGCGACGGTCTGTGTGCTCAATCTCGGCGGCATCTCCAACCTCAGCGTGCTGCCTCCCGCGGGCCAGGGCGCTGTGCTGGGCTTCGACTGCGGGACCGGCAACGCCTTGATGGATGCCTGGTGCCAGCGCCATACCGGCGAGGCTTTCGACGCCGGCGGCGCCTGGGCCGCCAGCGGCCGGCTGCTGCCGGGCCTGCTGGCCAGCCTGCTGGATGATCCCTACTTCGCCGTGCCACCGCCAAAAAGCACGGGACGTGACCTGTTCAGCCTGGCCTGGCTGGATCAAAAGCTGGCGGCCTTTTCCGGCGAACGCCCTGAAGACATCCAGAATACATTGGCCGAATTCACCGTCAGCCCTTGTGTGACAGGCGTCAACAGCTATGGAAAAGATAGCAAACGACTGGTGGTCTGCGGCGGCGGCGCGTTCAACCAGCACCTGATGGCGCGGCTGCAGGCCGGCCTGCCGCAGTGCCGTGTTGAATCGTCGGAACTGCACGGGCTGCCGCCGCTGCAAGTGGAAGCCGCCGCTTTTGCCTGGCTGGCACGCCAGACCCAACAACGCCTGCCGGGCAACCTGCCGAGCGTCACCGGCGCGGCCGGACCGCGTGTGCTGGGCGCGATCTACCCCGCCTGAAGCACTGCCCGGTCTCGCCAGCCTGCCAGCCAGAGCGAATCGCCGGGTCAGCCGGACCTGGAAAAGCAAAAAGCCGCCCGAGGGCGGCTTTGACTGGCGAACGCGAGGGGGTTCAGGCAGAGAAGCTGGAGCCGCAGCCGCAGGTGCTGGTGGCATTCGGGTTCTTGATCACGAACTGGGCACCTTCGAGGTCGTCCTTGTAGTCGATCTCGGCACCGACCAGATACTGGTAGCTCATCGCGTCGATCAGCAGCGACACGCCGTTTTTGGTCATGGTGGTGTCGTCTTCGTTGGTGATTTCATCGAAGGTAAAGCCGTACTGGAAGCCCGAGCAGCCGCCACCCTGGACAAACACCCGCAATTTCAGGTCCGGGTTGCCTTCTTCGGCAATCAGGTCCGCGACTTTTGCCGCCGCGCTGTCGGTAAAGACAAAGGGGGCGGGCATTTCTGTCGGAATCATTTCAGCTACTGCGCTCATGGGAGGCTCCGTTCTTCACACATCGATAAATTTCATGGTACCGCAATTCGATCAACCCCAAGGCAGGCGCGGCTTAGAGCCGGCCGTAGCCGCTGACCGGGGCTTCTTCGCGGGCTTTTTCGACATTGTTGGCGGCCAGCTTGAGCAGCGGTTTGTCGCTGACCTCATGGTTGGTCGGCCGCAATTGTCCAAAGATGACGGCACCCTGGTGCATTTCAAGCGCCTTGTAGGCGACATCGCCCTGTATCTTGGCCTTGGGCTGCAGTTCGAGCAGTTCGGCGGCGTGTACGGGGCCCATGACGCGCCCGTTGATGATCACGTGATCGGCATAGATCTGGCCGGTGACACAGGCCGACTCGCTGATGACCAGGATGCTGGGACTGCCTTCGTTGGCGCGGATGTCACCGATCACTTCGCCGTCGATGCGCAGGCCATCGGTGAACTTGAGGTTGCCTTCGATGCAGCTGCCCTGGGCGATCAGGCTGCGGATGGAGGGTTGGGCTTTTTTACCGAACATGGGGATTCCTGTTTGACATCAACACTACAGCTTGATGGCTTGCACGGAACGCGTGACGGTTCCTTCAATGAGCTTGGCTGTGATGGTTTGTACCACGGCTTGGGCCGGTACGTCGAGGACACCTTCCACGCGCCGGTACTGTTTGAACTGTAAAGTTTGCGCACCGCCGGCCAGGCCCATGGTCCAGGGTTTGCCGGCCAGAGTGCCGCTGAAGGTGAGCTCGAGCTTGCCGTTGAACACCGGGGCATCGCGCACCGGCTGGATCACGAGCACCTGCCACTTGACCTGCATGTCCGACAGTTTTTCAGCCTGCAGACCCCGGATGGCGGCGCTGTCGGCGGTGCCGGCCGGCAGCAACTTCTCGAAAAAGCCCAGATCGTCGCGCAACAGCCGGTTTTCCGATTCCAGTTGTCGGATCTGCCCCAGCATCTTTTCCTGCGCGGCCTTCTCGGCGGTCAGCAGGCTGCCGGAAATATTGGCGATCGACTGCGACTTGTCGCGTTCGGCGCGCAGCTCGGCGACCTCTTCGCGCAATTTCGTCAGTTCGAGCTTGGCCGCCTTGTCCAGCCCCGCAATGCTGACGCCCATCTCGAAGGTCCACAATGCAATCGCCGCGGACAGGCCCAGCATGACCGCAACCATGGCCCAGCGCAGCGGCCAGGGCATGGCGCTGCGTACGGCCATGCGCGGCGAGCTGATGGTCAGGCGGCGGCGAAACAGACGGAACTTCAAAAGGGCGGATCCTGCGGTTTTTATTCGGGAGGGTGCATTGTGCACGCAGATGAGCCCCCGCCGGACTTCGGCCGGTAAGCGCAGCAAGCGTTTGTGTCATGGCAGCAGCCACCCCGTCCTCATGGAAAAGCCATGAAAAAAGCCGCCAGGCGCAAACCGGGCGGCTTTTCGGGAACAGCAAAAACGTCTTAACGCTTGCTGAACTGCTTGCGGCGGCGTGCCGAACGGAAACCGACCTTTTTACGCTCGACTTCACGGGCGTCACGGGTGACGAAACCGGCCTGGCTCAGCACCGGCTTGAGGGTGGCGTCATAGTCGATCAGCGCGCGGGTGATGCCGTGGCGCACGGCGCCGGCCTGACCGGACTCGCCGCCGCCGTGAACGTTGACCATGATGTCGAAGGTTTCGACATGGTTGGTCAGGTGCAGCGGCTGCTTGCAGATCATGATCGAGGTTTCGCGACCGAAGAAGGTCTGGATATCGCGGTCATTGACCGTGATCTTGCCGGTGCCTTTTTTGATAAACACGCGGGCGACGCTGGATTTGCGACGGCCGGTGCCATTGTTCCAATCACCGATCATTTGGCGGCTCCTGCAATTTCAAGCACTTTGGGCTGTTGGGCGGTATGCGGGTGCTCTGCACCGCCATAGACCTTGAGCTTCTTGATCATGGCGTAGCCGAGCGGGCCCTTGGGCAACATGCCCTTGACGGCTTTTTCCAGGGCGCGGCCGGGGTGCTTGGCCTGCATGTCCTTGAAATTGGTCGCCGAGATGCCGCCGGGGTAACCGGAATGGCGGTAGTAGATCTTGTCGGTCGACTTGGCGCCGGTGACACGCAGCTGGGATGCGTTGATGATGACGATGAAGTCACCGGTATCGACGTGAGGCGTGTAAATGGCCTTGTGTTTGCCGCGCAAACGGAGAGCAACTTCGCTGGCTACTCGTCCGAGGACCTTGTCGGTCGCGTCAATC
>JAUXPP010000010.1 GCA_030683705.1 Polaromonas sp.
CACCGCAGGTTTCCCCTCGCAGCGCCAGCGGAGAGGGGACGCAGACAGCAGGGTCGCCTTTCTTTTGCTTACTTTTCTTTGGCGAGACAAAGAAAAGTTACTTGCCGCCGGGCAACCCCCGGCTTGTTGGCAAGCTACAGCACTCGAGTTTGCAACTGACAGCAGGGCTAACTCCCCACTCCCTCCCCTGGCCCCTCTCTCGCCCCGCTGGGCGAGAGAACGGAGCCTCATTTGGCCGCGTGCGCTGCGCTCGCGTGCAAACATGACCGACTCTTGGGAGTCCCGTGCAGGAAGCGCTTTGCGCTTCCTGCACTCCGGAGGAGTTCGGTATTTGTTTTCGGGTATTGGTTTTCTCTTCTCCACCCGTCGGGCTGGGCCGAGGAGCGGAGGTCAAAGCGGATCAGGGATCGCGATTGTTTGAGGCGAAGCCGAGTTCGAGCGAGACCCCGCTTTGACCGAGCACCGCAGGTTGCCCGTAGCGAAGCGAAGGGACCCAGACCATCGGGTCGCCTTTCTTTTGCTTACTTTTCTTTGGCGAGACAAAGAAAAGTGAGTTGCTGCCGGGCACCCCCCGGCCAATGGGCGCATGCGTACCAACCTGCACGAGCAACCCAACATGGATCCCGGATCAGTTCCGGGATGACACCGGAAGCGGGATCCGGTCAAGGCCCGCCATACAACCACGGCACATCGAGCAGCCGCTCGCCCAGCAACCTCATAGACAGATCCCGACCCCAACGTGCCACGCCATCCAGATGAAAAACCCGCCCGTTGCGGATGGCGCGTGCCTGAACCCGTGCATTGCGCTCCCAGCGGTTCAGCGCATACCGGTTCAGCATGAGCGGCACGCCGAGCGCAGGGTCCAGCGCCTGCGCCAGCGCACGGCCGAGTTCTGCGGCGTCCTCGATCGCCATGCCCGCGCCCTGGGCCAGGTAGGGCCGCATCGGGTGCGCCGCATCACCAAGCAGGGCCACCCGGCCCAGCGCATGTTCGTGCGCGCCCTGCATGGGCGGGCGGTCGTACATGGCCCACAGACGCCAGCCCGGGACGGCGCGCACCAGATCCTGCAGCGGTGCACAGCTACCGGCCAGCGCTGCGTGCAGCCCTGCGGCATCGGTGCCATGGTCCCAGTTGTCGCGATCACCCCCGGTCTGCCCCTCGACCACGCCGACCACGTTGAGCGATTTGCCACCGCACACCGGGTACTGCACCACATGGAGTTTCGGTCCCAGCCAGACAGTGACCTGCCTGGATCGCAGGGCCTCGGGCAAGTCGGCCTGCGGCAGCAAGGCGCGGTAGGCCAGGTGGCCCGTCGCGGCTGGCGGTCCGTCGCCCAGCAACCATTGGCGCACCGGGCTCCACAAGCCGTCCGCACCCACCAGCACCTCCCCTTCCACTGGCGGGTCGTCCCCGCTTTGCACCGTCACGGTTTCGGCATTCTGGTTGAACGCACCCAGGGTGTGATTGAGTTTGACAACAACGCCGGCCCGCTGCGCCGCTGCCAGCAACAGGCCATGCAGGTCAGCGCGGTGCACAGTGGCGTGGGGTGCGCCATAACGCTGCGCGATGGTGTCTCCCAGACGCAGAACCCCCAGTGTTTCACCCGAAACGGCGCTGCGCACCTCGAGGCGATCCGGAAAAGCGGCCACCGCCGCCAGCGCATCAGCCAGGCCCCAGCCATGCAGGACTTTGACCACATTGGGGCCAAGCTGGATGCCGGCGCCGACCTCGCTGAAGGCAGAAGCGCGCTCGTACAAGCGCACGCCCCAGCCGGCGCGGGCCGCGGCCAACGCGGCCGCCAGCCCGCCTATGCCGCCGCCAGCGATCAAGGCCTGCAATGGCGTCCCCGGCAGCTCAAGTTGTCAGCGTCCCATCGATGCGGCGTCATGTCAAAAGTTGACGCAGTACCTCGCCGCGCGGCCGCGCGGCGATTCAATATCAAAGTGCCTTTGGTGCTCATGCAGCGAGCAGCTGCCTGAGCACGAAAGGCAATATGCCGCCGTGGCGATAGTAGTCCACCTCGATCGGTGTATCGATGCGCAGGATCACCTGCAGCTTTTGCTGCGTGCCGTCGGCACGCGTCACTGTCAGCGTCGCCTCGCTTTGCGGTTTGAGGTCCGGATCGGGCAACACGTCAATCACCTCGTTGCCGGTCAGGCGCAGCGTCTGCCACGAGTCGCCGGGCTTGAACTGCAGCGGCAACACGCCCATGCCGACCAGGTTGCTGCGGTGGATGCGCTCGAAGCTGCGCGCCACCACCGCCTTGATGCCCAGCAGCTGCGTGCCCTTGGCGGCCCAGTCGCGCGAGGAGCCGGTGCCGTATTCCTCGCCGGCAAAAATCACCGTCGGCACCGCTTCAGCCATGTACTTCATGGCTGCGTCGTAGATGGCCATCTTGTCGCCCGCAGCGCCCTCGGTGCTGCTTCCTGTGGGTGGCTGGAACAGCGTGACGCCGCCCTCCTCGCGCGAGCCGTCGGGTCCGGCCGGGATCATCAAATTCTTGATGCGCACATTGGCAAAAGTGCCGCGCATCATGACCTCGTGGTTGCCGCGACGCGCCCCGTAGCTGTTGAAGTCGGCCTTCTGCACGCCGTGCGCCAGCAGCCACTGGCCGGCCGGCGAGCTGCCCTTGATCGAGCCGGCCGGCGAGATGTGGTCGGTGGTGATGGAGTCGCCGAACAGCGCCATGATGCGCGCACCTTTGACCGATACCGCCTCTTTCCGGCCACCCGCTGCGGGGTCCATGGCAAAGCCCTCGAAGAAAGGCGGCTCGGCGATATAGGTGCTGGTTGGCCAGGTGTAGCTGTTGCCCTCGACACCCTTGATGTTCTCCCACAGCTTGCCGGGTTCACTCTTGACCTTGGCGTAGTTGGCGCGGAAAGCCTTGCCGTTCATCGCGAACTTCATCAGCTTGTAGATCTCGTCGCTGGTCGGCCAGATGTCGCCGAGGTAAACGTCCTTGCCGCCCTTGCCCTTGCCGACCGGCTCGGTCATCAGGTCGCGCATCACCGTGCCGGCAATCGCATACGCCACCACCAGCGGCGGGCTGGCCAGGAAGTTGGCTTTCAGGTTGGGGTGGATGCGCGCCTCGAAGTTGCGGTTGCCCGACAACACGGCCGCGCAGACCAGGTCGCTCTTGTTGATGGCCTCGTTGATCTCGGGCGTCAGGTCGCCAGCATTGCCGATACAGGTGGTGCAGCCGTAACCGGCCAGCGCAAAGCCGAGTTTCTCGAGGTAGGGCAGCAGGCCGGTGTTGGTCAGGTACTCGGTGACGATGCGCGAACCCGGGGCCAGCGAGGTCTTGATGTGCGGCTGCACCTTGAGGCCGGCCTCCACCGCCTTTTTGGCCAGCAAGCCGGCGGCCAGCAACACGCTGGGGTTGGAGGTATTGGTGCAACTCGTGATCGCGGCGATCAGCACGTCGCCATTGCCGATGCTGATGCCGCCGGTCTTGACCGCCTGGGCCGCCTTCGCACCGCCTTCGGATTGGGCCGCGGCCAGGGTCGGACGGTTGCCTTCCATCTCGACCACCATGCGCGGCGCGCCGGCCGGCGTCGGTGGTGCGCCGGGCGCGGTATCGGGCTCAGCGGGATGGTCGTCCTGGGCCGCGGGGTGCAGCAGGTGGCGCGTGGCCAGCATGGCGGCAGGCTGGTTGAAGCCGTTTTCCGAGTTGGGCTTGCTGAACAGCGAGGCGAACTGGCTGGCAACCTGGCCCAGCTCGATGCGGTCCTGCGGGCGTTTCGGGCCGGCCAGGCTTGGCGTGACCTCGCCCAGGTCCAGCTTCACGACCTGCGAAAAATCGATCTCGCCGGGCAGTGGCACGCCGAACAGGCCCTGGGCGCGAAAATAAGCTTCAAAGGCCTCGATTTCAGCCTTGGTGCGGCCAGTGCCGGTGAAGTACTCGATGGTTTTTTCATCGACCGGGAAAAATCCCATGGTCGCGCCGTATTCGGGCGCCATGTTGGCGATCGTCGCGCGGTCCGGCAGGGCCAGCGTACGGGTGCCTTCACCAAAAAATTCGACAAACTTGCCAACCACTTTTTCACGGCGCAACTGCTCGGTCACGCGCAGCACCAGGTCGGTCGCGGTCACACCTTCACGCAGGCGGCCAGTCAGCTCGAAGCCGACCACATCGGGTGTCAGCATGTAGACCGGCTGGCCCAGCATGGCGGCTTCCGCCTCGATGCCGCCCACGCCCCAGCCGACGACCCCGATGCCGTTGATCATGGTGGTGTGGCTGTCGGTGCCGACCAGGGTGTCGGGGTAATACACGCCGTCACGGCTCTTGTGCACGCCACGGGCCAGATATTCCAGGTTGACCTGGTGCACGATGCCGAAGCCCGGCGGGACCACGCCAAAAGTGTCGAAGGCCTGCATGCCCCACTTCATGAACTCATAACGTTCGCGGTTGCGCTGGAACTCCAGCTTCATGTTCAGGTCCAGCGAGTTTTTCTTGCCGTAGTAATCGACCATGATGGAGTGGTCCACCACCAGGTCCACCGGCACCAGCGGCTCGATGCGTTTGGGGTTCTTGCCGAGCTTGATCGCGACCGATCGCATCGCCGCCAGGTCGGCCAGCAGCGGCACGCCGGTGAAGTCCTGCAGCACCACGCGCGAAACCACAAACGGGATCTCCTCGGTGCGGTCGGCATTCGGAAACCAGTTGGCGAGCTGGCGCACATGGTCGGCGCTGACCTTTTTGCCGTCGCAGTTGCGCAGCACCGACTCCAGCACGATACGCATGGACACCGGCAGGCGCGACACCTTGGGAAACTGTTTGGCGAGAGCCGGCAGCGAGTGGAACTTGCCGGACTTGCCGGAGGCGGTTTTAAAGGTTTTCAGGGTGCTGGCGAACGCGTGGGCCATTGTGAACTCCTTTTTTCTGGGTATTGACACTGTCGCCATCGTACTGCCGCACGACGACAGCCACTGAAGCTGCCGCCAAACGCCCTGTGCGCACCTCAGGAACTTCGCCGCGCAAGCCCGCTCAGGGAGCAGCGTCCGGCAGGTAACGCACCGCCAGCACGCCTGTTATGGCGCGCAGGTGCGCCAGCACCGCTTCGCTCACCGGGCTGTCGACGTCGACCAGCGTGTAGGCCATGTCGCCGCGCGACTTGTTGACCATGGTGTGGATGTTCAGGCCCGCCTGCGCCATGGCGGTGGAGATCTGGCCCAGCATGTTGGGCACATTGGCATTGGCAATCGCCACCCGCCAGGCCGATTCGCGGGCCAGGCTCACCGCCGGAAAGTTGACTGCGTTGACCACGTTGCCGTGCTCCAGGTAGTCGCGCAACTGCTCGGCCACCATGACGGCACAGTTGTCCTCGGCCTCACGGGTGGAGGCGCCCAGGTGCGGCAGGGCGATCACGCCCGCATGGTGATTCAGCGCCGCTGACGGGAAGTCGCAGACATAGGCGCGCAATTGTTTCGCAGCCAGCGCGGCCAGCACGGCATCGTCGTTGACCACGCCCTCGCGCGAAAAATTGAGCAGGACCGCGCCCGACCGCATCAACCGGAGCTTGTCCGCATCCACCAGGTCGCGGGTGGCCGCCACCAGCGGCACATGCAAGGTCACGAAGTCGGAGCTTTTCAGCACCTCGGCCACGCTGGCGGCTTTTTTGACCTGGGCCGGCAGGCTCCAGGCCGCATCCACCGTGATGTCGGGGTCATAACCGAGCACGTTCATTCCGAGCTTGATGGCCGCGTCGGCCACCAGGCAGCCGACCCGGCCCAGGCCCACGATACCCAGGGTGTGGCCGGCGATCTCGAAACCGGCGAAGTTTTTCTTGCCCTCTTCCACCGCCTTGTCCATGTCCGGCATGCCAGGATCGAGCGCGCCCACAAACTGCAGCGCCGGCGCGATGTTGCGCGCCGCCATCAGCATGCCGGTCAGCACCAGTTCCTTGACCGCATTGGCATTGCCGCCGGGCGCGGTGAACACCGGAACGCCGCGCGTACTCATGGCCGCCACCGGGATGTTATTGGTGCCGGCGCCGGCACGGGCAATCGCCTGAACGCTGTCCGGAATGGCCATCGCGTGCATGTCGGCGGAACGCACCAGCACCGCGTCGGGGGCGGGGATGTCCTTGCCGGTGCGGTAACGCGAAGCCGGCAGGCGCTGCAGGCCGCGCTCGGAGATCTGGTTGAGCACCAGGACGTCGAAGCTGCGGCCGGCGGCGTCAGACACGGCCGGCCTCGAACTCCTTCATGTAGGCCACCAGGGCCTGCACGCCGGCCAGGGACATCGCGTTGTAGATCGAGGCGCGCATGCCGCCGACCGAACGGTGGCCCTTGAGCTGCAGCATGCCGCGCGCCTGCGCGCCCTTGAGAAAGGCCTCGTCGAGCGACTCGTCCTTGAGCTTGAAAGGCACATTCATCAGCGAGCGGTCTTCGCGCGCAATCGGGTTGCTGTAAAAAGACGTGGCGTCGAGGTAGTCGTACAGCAGCGCGGCCTTGGCCCGGTTGTGCGCTTCCATGGCTTTGAGCCCGCCCAGCGCCTTGATGTGCTTGAACACCAGGCCGGCGATGTAGATCGCGTAGGTCGGCGGCGTGTTGTACATCGAATCGTTGTCGGCCTGCTGCTTGTAGTCGAAGACAAAAGGCGTGTGCGGGATGGCCTGGCCGATCAGGTCCTCGCGCACGATCACCAGCGTCAGGCCCGAGGGGCCGATGTTTTTCTGGGCGCCGGCATAAATCAGGCCGTAACGGCTGACATCGATGGGCCGCGACAGGATGTTGGACGACATGTCGGCCACCAGCGGCACGGCGCCGGTGTCGGGCGTCCAGTGGTACTCGACACCGCCTATGGTTTCATTCGAGCAGATGTGCACATAGGCGGCCTTGGGGTCCAGCTTCCAGGTCTCGAACTTGGGCACGCTGGTGAAACCGTTGGCCTCCGAACTGGCGGCGATGTTGACCTGGCAGTAGTTCTTCGCTTCCTTGATGGTTTTTTTCATCCACTCGCCGGTGTTGACGAAGTCGGCACCGGCATGGCCGCGCAGCAAATTCATCGGGATGAAAGCGTTTTGCCCGAGCCCGCCGCCCTGCAGGAACAAAACCTTGTAATTGGCGGGAATCGCCAGCAGCTCGCGCAGGTCGGCTTCGGCTTCGGCGTGGATGCCGATGAACTCCTTGCCGCGGTGGCTCATTTCCATCACCGACATGCCGGAGCCGTTCCAGTCGAGCATCTCGGCGGCGGCCTGGCGCAGCACCGGTTCTGGAAGGGTCGCCGGGCCGGCGCTGAAATTGAAAACGCGTGTCATGGGAAAGGACTTTCTAAGGGGAAAACCGTGCGGAACGCCCGTGCGCGCCACCAGACACACAGCATACAAGAAAGTCCCCGCGCCCGGCCCGGGGCGGCGCTTACCAGGCGGGCTGCGCCGGCGCCCTGCGCACGCCGAACCACTGCAGTTCCATCAGCAGGCCCACGGCCACCGCTTGAACGGCAATAAAACCCTGGCCCAGCAGGGTGGGCGTCAGCAGCCCCCCGAACAGCAAGGCCAGGCAGCCCAGCACCCAGGCGCCGTTGGCCACCATCAGCAACCAGACCAGCGCCGGCGCGATGAAGGGCCGGGTTGCGATGAAAGCAATCAAGGCCACGTAGCCGAACAGCGCCCAGCCGGACACCAGCAGCAGTTGTTCGGGCAGGCCCAGCAAGGGGGCCAGCCAGGCCGCCAGCAGCACCTGCAGCAGGCCGGTGGCCACGCCGGTGGCAGCGTCCAGCCACAAGACACGGCGCAGGAACAGCGGGGAAGCGGCGAGGGAAGACAGTGAACTCATGACAGACTCCTGAAAAATGGGACAGCAGGTAAAACAGGCAGGCTGCGGCAGCCATCCTTCGCCGCAGTCTTGGGGCCCATCATTCCTGCACCGCGGCTGCGAAGCGATAACCCCGCAGGTAATGGCAGGGCCGCGATCTGGCCTTAGGATGGCGCCATGAATGCAAGCCTTCACCCTCCTGCACGCCCATCCCATCCGGCCCCGCGCGCCTTTGGCGAGCACCTGCGCCACTGGCGCCAGCACCGGCGACTGAGCCAGCTCGATCTGGCCGGTGAAGCCGACATCTCGACGCGCCACCTGAGTTTTGTCGAAACCGGGCGCTCGGTGCCCAGCCGCGAGATGGTGCTGCGCCTGTCCGAACGCCTGGACATTCCCCTGCGCGAGCGCAACACCCTGCTGGTGGCCGCCGGTTACGCGCCCATGTACCGCGAACGCACGCTGGACGACCCGGCGCTCACCGCGGCGCGGCAGGCAGTGGAGCTGATCCTCAAAAGCCATGAGCCCTGGCCGGCGCTGGCGCTGGACCGGCACTGGAACCTGGTCGCGGCCAACCGCATGGTGCCGCACCTGCTGGCCGGGGCCGATCCGGCGCTGCTGCAGGCGCCGGTGAATGTGCTGCGCCTGAGCCTGCACCCGCAAGGCCTGGCGCCCAGAATCGCCAACCTCGGGCAGTGGCGCAACCATTTGTTCGAGCGCCTGCGCCAACAGATCGCCGCCACCGCCGATCCGGTGCTGGCGGCCTTGCTGGACGAGCTGCGTGCTTACCCCGGCGGCGAAGGCGCGGGCGGGCTGCAGCTCGAGGGTGAACACCTGGGCGTGGTCATGCCTTTCCGCTTCAGCACGCCGGGCGGCGTGCTCAGTTTCATCAGCACCACGACCATCTTCGGCACCCCGGTGGACGTGACCCTGCAGGAACTCGCAATGGAAACCTTTTTTCCCGCCGACGAGTTCACGGCCCAGGCGCTGCGCGCGCTGGCGGCGCAGGGCTGAACCTGAGTTGCTATCAAATATATAGCTGCTTGTGCTTGTCGGGCATGGGCTGGCGTGCGATTTGATTCATGATCCGGGGCTGCGGCGGCTTGCGGCAGAAACCGGCTGTCGGTCCCGGCTGACAGCCGGCGGGGCCTGCCTCCGATGAGGCGTCCAGCCGGCCCGCTCTAGATTGGGGGATTCCCAATCAACACCGGAGCATCCGCATGGACACCACAAAACCCACCACCGCCGCCCACGACCACGAGACCCTGTGGGACCTGATCAAGGACATCAAATTCGGCATGCTGATCCATCGCCACAGCGACGGCAGCCTGCAAGGCCATCCCCTGACCACGCAAAACAAGTCCATTGACGAGGGTTCGGTGCTGTACTTCTTCATCTCGCAGAAAAGCGAGATGGCCAGCCGCCTGCGGGAGGACAGCAAGGTCAACGTGTCGTACGCCGACACCGGCGCTGACAACTATGTGTCGATTGCCGGCACCGCCAGCTTCTCGAGCAATCAGGCCAAAAAGGAAGAATTGTTCACACCCCTGGCCAAGGCCTGGTTTCCCGGCGGCGTGACCGACCCGGACCTGGCGCTGCTGGAAGTCCACATCTCGCATGCCGAGTACTGGAACGCCAAGGACAGCAAGCTCACGCAGCTGTTCAAGATGGCCAAATCGGCGATCACCGGCGAAAGGCCCCAGAATATGAGCGAGCACAAGGAACTCAATATCTGAGTCCCAAGCCAGCAGGAGCCGTTGATGCCCTTTATCCCGTTCAACAAGGCGACCGACCCGGCCGCGCCCGATGACCTGCGCATCAACACCACCGCCGTGCTGTACGTCGAGGCTTCGCGGCCCGACCTGCTGGGCGAAACCACCATCCACATGCTGGGAGAAGGTTCGACCGTCAATGCGGTGACCCAGACCATAGGCACGGTGGTCAGCGAGATCGGCAGCCTGGTCGCCGCCAAACGCCACTACCTGGCACCGCCGCCCGACGGCGGTGCCAGCACGGTGTATATCGCGCCGTGGAACGTGAGTTATGTCCGGCCCAACCTGCCGCTGGCCCAGGACTTCTGGTACGTCAAGTTTGTCGATGGCTCCGAACTGCGCATCATCGATCCGCTGCCTGAAGGGCTGTAAACCGGCACCCCCATCAAAAAAGCCCCGCAGCTTTCGTTGCGGGGCTTTTTTGTTTCAGCGGGCGGCTCAGGCCGGCACGCTGTCTTTCACGGTATCGGCCATGTCGGTGTAGTCCTTGACCTGGTCGAAATTCAGGTACTGGTAGACCTCGGCACTGGCAGCGGTCAGAACACCCATGTCGGCCATGTATTCCTGCTTGGTCGGGATGCGGCCCAGCTTGGAGCAGATGGCCGCCAGCTCGGCGGAGCCGAGGTAGACGTTGGAATTTTTGCCGAGGCGGTTCGGGAAGTTGCGCGTCGAGGTCGAGAACACCGTCGCGCCCTCTTTCACCTGAGCCTGGTTGCCCATGCACAGGCTGCAGCCCGGCATCTCCATGCGTGCGCCGGCCGAACCGAGCACGCCGTAGTGGCCTTCCTCGGTCAGCTGTTTGGCGTCCATCTTGGTTGGCGGCGCCATCCAGAGCTTGACCGGGATGTCGCGCTTGTTCTCGAGCAGCTTGGACGCTGCGCGGAAATGGCCGATGTTGGTCATGCAGCTGCCGATGAACACTTCATCGATCTTGCTGCCGGCGACTTCGCTGAGCGTCTTGACGTCGTCCGGATCGTTGGGGCAGGCCACGATGGGTTCGTGGATGTCGGCCAGGTCGATCTCGATCACGGCCGCGTATTCGGCATCGGCATCGGCCTTGAGCAGCTGCGGGTCGGCCAGCCAGGCTTCCATGGCCTGGATGCGGCGCTTGATGGTGCGCACATCCGAGTAACCCGAGGCGATCATCCACTTCAGCATGGTGATGTTGCTGGTGATGTACTCGATGATGGGTTCCTTGTTCAGGTGCACCGTGCAGCCGCCGGCAGAACGCTCGGCCGAGGCATCGCTCAATTCAAAGGCCTGCTCGACCTTGAGGTCCGGCAAACCCTCGATCTCGAGGATGCGGCCGGAGAAGATGTTTTTCTTGCCCTGCTTGGCGACCGTCAGCAGGCCGGCCTTGATCGCGTACAGCGGGATCGCATTGACCAGGTCGCGCAGCGTGATGCCGGGCTGCATGTCGCCCTTGAAGCGCACCAGCACCGACTCGGGCATGTCCAGAGGCATCACGCCGGTGGCGGCGCCGAAAGCCACCAGGCCGGAACCGGCCGGGAAGCTGATGCCGATCGGGAAACGCGTGTGGCTGTCGCCGCCGGTGCCGACCGTGTCGGGCAGCAGCATGCGGTTGAGCCAGCTGTGGATGATGCCGTCGCCGGGACGCAGCGGGATGCCGCCGCGGTCGCTCATGAACTCGGGCAACTCGTGGTGCATCTTGACGTCCACCGGCTTGGGATAAGCCGCGGTGTGGCAGAAGGACTGCATCACCAGGTCGGCCGAGAAGCCCAGGCAGGCCAGGTCCTTCAGTTCGTCGCGCGTCATCGGGCCGGTGGTGTCCTGCGAACCCACGGAGGTCATCTTCGGCTCGCAGTAGGTGCCGGGACGCACGCCCTTGCCTTCCGGCAGGCCGACCGCGCGGCCGACCATTTTCTGGGCCAGCGTGAAGCCGCGGCCGTTGTCTTCGGGGCTGACCGGCAGGCGGAACTGGGTGGACAGCGGCAGGCCCAGCGCAAAACGCGCCTTGGCGGTCAGGCCGCGGCCGACGATCAGCGGAATGCGGCCGCCGGCGCGCACTTCGTCGAACAGCACCTCGCTCTTGAGCTTGAACTCGGCAATCACCTTGCCGTCTTTCAGCGCCTTGCCCTCGTAGGGACGCAGCTCGATCACGTCGCCCATGGCCATCTGGCTCACGTCGAGCTCGATCGGCAGTGCGCCGGAGTCTTCCATGGTGTTGTAGAAGATCGGGGCGATCTTGGAACCCAGGCAAACGCCGCCAAAACGCTTGTTCGGCACATAGGGAATGTCTTCGCCGGTGAACCAGAGCACCGAGTTGGTCGCCGACTTGCGTGACGAACCGGTACCGACCACGTCACCGACATAGGCCACCAGGTTGCCGCGGGCTTTGAGTTCCTCGATGAACTTGACCGGGCCGCGTTTGCCGTCTTCCTCGGGCGTGACGCCGGGGCGGGCATTTTTGTGCATGGCCAGCGCGTGCAGCGGGATGTCGGGACGGCTCCAGGCGTCGGGCGCGGGCGACAGGTCGTCGGTGTTGATTTCGCCGGCCACCTTGAAGACGGTCAGCTTGATCGACTCGGGCACTTCCGGACGGCTGGTGAACCACTCGGCATCGGCCCAGCTCTGCAGCACGGCCTTGGCGTATTTGTTGCCCTTGGCTGCCTTGTCGCTGACGTCATGGAACTGGTCGAACATCAGCAGCGTGTTTTTCAGGCCGCTGGCGGCCTGCGTGGCGACGCTGTCTTCGGCATCGTCGAGCAGTTCGATCATCGGGCTGATGTTGTAGCCGCCCAGCATGGTGCCCAGCAATTGCGTGGCTTTTTCACGCGAGATCAGCGCGCATTTTTCGGTGCCGTGTGCCACGGCGGCCAGGTAGCTGGCCTTGACCTTGGCGGCGGCGTCCACGCCGGCCGGCACGCGGTGGGTGATCAGCCCGACCAGAAAGTCTTCTTCGCCCTGGGGCGGGTTTTTCAGCAGCTCGATCACTGCTCCGGTCTGCTGGGCCGACAGGGGCAGCGGCGGAATGCCCAGCGCGGCGCGTTCGGCGACATGGGTGCGGTAGGCGGTGATGAATTCGGACATCATGATTTTTCTCTCTCTCCTGTACTCAAAAAAAACAATCTGGGCGGAGGCGCCGGCGGCTTAGCGCGGGGCCGATGCGGCGGGTGCAGCGGGTGTCACGGCCGCAGCGGGCGTCGAGGATGCAGCAGAAGCCGTGCCAGCTCCGTCGGCCGCAGGCGGCAGGGCGTCCAGGATGCTGGGGCGCGGGTTGCGTTTGAGTTCCTCCGCAAACGTGGTCTGGTCCGGGCTCATGCATTCGTCGGCGATGCGCTGGCCGATCTTCTGGCTCATCAGCATGGATTTGTTGCCGAGTTGCAGCCACATTGCGCCGGCACGGCCGTCTTCCAGGCGGATCGCACCGGTACGGCTCGACACCGGATGCATGCGGAAACGCATCAGGCCGCTGCGCACCGTGAAGAAGCCAGGCCGCTTGTCGCTCGGGGCGATGGTCACCGAGGCGCCCAGTTCGCACGGAAAGGTGCCCAGATGGACACGTTTGGCGACCTCCAGGTCTTCCGGACTCAGGGTGATGTTGGGATCGTCGTCGATCGGGGTGGTCTCTTCGACGGACTTGACCGCCGCGGCGCGCCGGGCCGGGCCGCGCGCCTGGGCACCGGGTTTGCCGGCGGGTTTGGCAGTTGCCGCCTTGGCAGCAGGTTTAGCGGCCGGAGCGGTCTGGGCCAGCACCAGGGCGGGCGCCGCAAGCAGCACGGCGGTGGCAAGAAAAATTTTCATGGGGGTCCTTGGAAACAATGGGCCGGAGGATCAACAACGTCAATGAGGCGCAGCGGCAAAGTAGCCCTGCATCTCGGTGGGCAATACACGGCCGGTCTGGTGCGCGCGCTCCAGCACCTGCCAGAAATAGCGGTAACTCGCGCGGTCGTGCAACTGGCCGTCAAAGCTGATGGGCGCCCAGTCAGCACGGGCGGCAGCAGCTATTATTTTTGTAGCAATCTCGATGTCGCGCTGATCCGGCGAGAAGGCCTCCAGGATGGGCCGGATCTGGGCCGGGTGAATGCTCCACATGCGGGTGTAACCCAGCTCGCGCGCGGCTTTGGCTGCCGCGGTTTTCATCGCTGCAGTATCGCTGAACTCGGTGACCACACAGTGCGAAGGGACCTTGCCGTGTGCGTGGCAGGCCGAGGCGATTTCGAGCTTGGCACGCAGCACCAGCGGATGGGTGAACTGTCCCTGGCTGCTCATGCCGCTGGCCGGAATTGCGCCGCCGTGGCTGGAGACAAAATCCATCAGCCCGAAACTCAGCGACTGCACGCGCGGATGTGCGGCAATCTCGAAAGCCCGGTGCACCGCAGCGGGCGACTCCAGCAACACATGGAGGGCCAGGGTGTCACAGGCTACCCCCGCCAGGGCGGCCACGACCCGGTCCACATCGGCCACCGACTCGACCTTGGGCACCATCAGGTGACTCAGGCGCTGCCCGACCTGTCCTGCGATGGTGTGGATGTCGGACTCGAAGGCAGGATGGTCCAGCGCGTGCACACGCACCGCGACGCGGGCGCCCTCGCCGGCCTGGGCCACCAGCGACACCACCAGTGCCGCATGGTCGGCTTCACCACCGACCGGCGCGCCGTCCTCGCAATCCAGGGTGACGTCGAACACGCAGGTGCCGAACTCTTCGCTCATCTCGGCCTGCAACTGCAGGCTTTTGCGCATCCGGGCCTCGACGCCGCTGTAGTGGTCACAGACAGGCAAAAAGCCTGCTGCAGCCTGGGCGCCAAGGAGGATGTCGCGGGGATGAAGGCTGTGACCCCCCACGCTTTTCACTGCGTGTAAGACGCTGCCCCCCGAGGGGGCTGTGCTTGCTTGGGGCGGCCCTGCGCGGCGCACATCGCTCATTAATTGGTCAGAGCAGGTGTTTGACGCCGTCCTGCTCGCCCTTGAGCTCGTCCAGGGTCTTGTTGATGCGTTCCTGGCTGAAGGCGTCGATTTCCAGGCCCTCGACCAGCTTGTATTCGCCGCCCTCGCAGGTGACGGGGAAGCCGAACATGACGTCCTTGGGGATGCCGTACTGGCCGTCCGACGGGATGCCCATGGTGACCCACTTGCCATTGGTGCCCAGGGCCCAGTCGCGCATGTGGTCGATGGCGGCGTTGGCCGCCGAAGCGGCGGAGGAGGAGCCGCGCGCCTCGATGATGGCGGCGCCGCGCTTGCCGACGGTCGGCAGGAAGGTGTTGGCGTTCCATTCCTGGTCGCTGATCATCTTCGCGACGCTTTCGCCATTGATGGTGGCAAAGCGGTAGTCGGCATACATGGTCGGCGAGTGGTTGCCCCCGACCGTGAGTATTTCGATGTCGGCCACGGCCTTGCCGGTTTTGGCGGCGAGCTGGCTGGCAGCGCGGTTGTGGTCCAGGCGCAGCATGGCGGTGAAGTTCTTGCGTGGCAGGT
>JAUXPP010000014.1 GCA_030683705.1 Polaromonas sp.
TCCTGCACTGGCTGGACACCCTGCTCGAAGCCACCATGCCTCATCTGGTGGCTGTGCCGATTCTCGTTCCCATGCTGACCGCCGCGCTGATGCTGCTGCTGGGCGAACACCGCCGCCGCACCAAGGCAGCACTGACCGTGATCTCCGGCCTGATCGGGCTGCTGGCGGCGCTGGCGCTGCTGCGCTGGGTCAACGCGCTGGATACGGGTACCGGGCCCGGCTCGATCGGCGTCTACCTGGCGGGCAACTGGCGCGCACCTTTCGGCATCGTGCTGGTAGCCGACCGGCTGTCCACACTCATGCTGGCGCTGACCGGCGTGGTTGCTTTCGCCGTCTCGATTTATTCGACCTCGCGCTGGGACCGCGCGGGCGTGCATTTTCACCCGCTTCTTCAACTGCAGCTGATGGGTTTGAATGGCGCATTCCTGACCGGCGACCTGTTCAACCTGTGTGTGTATTTCGCGGTGATGCTGGCCGCATCCTACGGCCTGCTGCTGCACGGCTCAGGGCGCCTGCGGGTCAGTGCCGGCCTGCATTACATTGCGATCAACCTGGTCGCCTCTTTCCTGTTCCTGGTCGGCGCAGCCTTGCTCTACGGCGTGACCGGCACACTCAATATGGCCGACCTCGGCATACGCATCGCCCGGCTGGACCCGGCCGACCGCGGCCTGGTCCATGCGGCGGCGGCGATTCTCGCGACGGCGTTTTTTGCCAAGGCCGGCGCCTGGCCGCTGAACTTCTGGCTGGTGCCGGCTTACAGCGCGGCGGTGGCGCCCGTCAGCGCCGTATTTGCGCTGCTGACCAAGCTGGGGGTTTACACCGTGTTGCGCCTTTGGACCGTGCTGTTCGCGCCGGACACCGGCGCATCGGCGCAGTTCGGCCAGGAGGTGCTGCTGGCCATCGGCCTGTCCACGCTGTTCGTCAGCGCGCTGGGCATCATCGGCACGCAGCGCCTGTCGCACCTGGCCGGGTACGCCGTGCTGATCTCGGCCGGCACGCTGCTCACCGCCATTGGCCTGGGGCAGCCGGCCGT